>NZ_JAWOAR010000077.1:0-15885 GCF_046498435.1 Longimonas sp.
CTTCCGCCTGACCCGGCAGGATCCCCGCTGCCGGACAGTTCGGCGCGGTTAGCGTCATGAGCACATCCACGTACTTGTCGTCGTGGATGTCGATGTTATAGATCAATCCCAGGTCGAAGATATTAACCGGGATCTCGGGGTCGTAGATCTCCGAGAGCGAATCCACAATGCGCTCGTAGAGCTCGGTATGCTCGTCGGGCGCGTCTTGCATGTGCGCCGGGAGCGTATCCGGGCGCTCCAGTTCGCGGCTGTCGTCAAGGCGCGGATCCTCGGCGTCGACGGTGGTGTCAGGAGCGGCGTCGGTATCGGTCGGGGGGTTCGGCGGAGAATCGGGCATAGCGTTATGCGTTGGAGGATGAAACAGCGGAGTCGGATTCGGCCTCGGCGGATTCGGCGAGGCGGGCGGCCCGCGTCCGAATCTGCTCGATCATGGAATGCAGGCCGTTGTTGCGGGTCGAGGACAGGTGCTCGCGCATCCCGATGTCGTCGATGAACGAGAGGTTGGCCTCGCGCACCGCTTCGGGCGGCTGATCATCGAGCACGCGGATGAGCAGCCCCGCCAGGCCCTTCGTAATCATGGCATCGCTGTCGCCCTGCATCCTCATGCGGTGCTGGTCGCGTTCGGTGTGAATCCACACCTTCGACTGGCACCCGTGGATGCGCGTGGCGTCGGTTTTGAGCGCATCGTCCATGGGGGGGAGCTTCTGTCCGATCTCAATCAGATACTCGTAGCGGCCCATCCAATCGTCAAACAGCGAAAAGTCATCGACGATGGCGTGCGCCCGCTCATCGATGGTGGGTGGTGTATCAGCCATAACACAAACAAGCAGTTCGAGAAACAGTCGGGGGATACGAACGGATGGCACCTCACGAGCGATCCATGCGCATCACCCAAACATCGTCTGCACCCGGTCGAGGCCTTTCACGAGACGGTCTACGTCTTCACGGGTGTTGTAGAGCGCAAGCGACGCCCGAATCGTGCCCGGCAGGTTGAGCCGTTTCATGAGCGGCTGCGTGCAGTGGTGGCCGGTGCGCACGGCAATGCCCAGGCGGTCGAGAATGGTGCCCGCGTCGTACGGGTGGATGTCGTCGAACACGAACGAGCACACGCTGGTCTTCTCGGGCGCAGTGCCCACCAGGCGCAGTCCGTCGATCGTCGCAAGCTGCTCGTGTGCGTACTGCAGCACATCGTCTTCGTGGGCTTGCACGGCCTCGTGGTCCAGGTCCTGCACAAACTGCGCGGCTGCCCCGAGCCCGATGACGCCCGCAATGTGCGGGGTGCCCGCCTCCAGCCGGTGGGGCAGATCGGCGTAGGTGGTTCCATCGAACGAGACCTCATCGATCATGTCGCCGCCACCGTGGTAGGGCGGCAAGCGGTCGAGCAGGTCGTATTTTCCGTAGAGCACGCCAATGCCGGTGGGCCCGAACATCTTGTGGCCCGAGAAGGCATAGAAATCGGCATCCAGCGCCTGCACATCCACCGGCAGGTGCGCCATGGACTGCGCCCCGTCGACCACCACGGGCACGCCGTGGTCATGGGCCGTGTCGATGATGGATGCGACCGGGTGAATCGTGCCCAGTGCATTAGAGACATGCCCCATGGCGAGCAGGAACGGCTCCTCGGCCAGCAACTGGCGCCCGGCCTCCATGTCGAGCGTGCCGTCGTCATGCATCGGCCACACCTTGAGCGTGGCCCCAGTGGACTCGCACGCCATCTGCCACGGCACAATGTTAGAGTGGTGCTCCATGCGCGTAACGACCACCGTGTCGCCCGGTCCGAGTTGTGGACGCGCAAACGTCTGCGCCACCAGATTCAGCGATTCGGTGCATCCGCGCGTAAAGATGATTTGATCGGAGGAGGGCGCGTTGATCAGATCGGCCACGGCCTGGCGGGCGTCCTCAAACGCGTCGGTGGCGTCCTGACTCAGCTTGTGGACGCCCCGGTGCACGTTGCTGTTTTCGTAGGCGTAGTACGTTTCCATCCGTTCAAGCACCGCCTGTGGCTTCTGCGTGGTGGCGGCGTTGTCGAGATACACCAGCGGCGTATCCTCATAGACCGACTGATGCAGGGCCGGAAACTCGGCACGCATCGTATCAACGTCGAACCGGGGGGGCGCAGAGACAGGCATATCAGCACAGGGGTTCGTCGGAAGAAAGCCGTGGACCCCGATTGGCCCACGGCGTTAGAAAGTTTTACGGAGAATGCTTTGCGCAAAAGGGGCTTTCAACAAGGCCCGCTTAGCGTGCAAAGGTGTGCAGGCGGTCTTGCACGCGGTCTTCGATGAGCGCCTTGAGCGGCTCAATCTCAACCACGTCGATCACGTCTTGCGCAAAGGCCTTCATCATCAGAATGCGAGCGCGCTCCTGGCTGAGTCCACGCGAGCGCAGATAGAAGAGGCCCTCCTCATCCAACTGACCAGCGGTGGCGCCGTGGCTACACACCACATCGTCGGCGTAGATCTCAAGCTCGGGCTTGGTGTAGATCTGCGCGTCGTTGTTCAGCACCAGGCTGTCGTTTGACTGGTACGCGTCGATGCGCTGCGAGTCGCGATGCACGAACACCTTGCCGTTGAAAACCGTGGTGGACTGGTCGTTCAGGATGTGCTTGTACAGCTCGTTACTCACGCAGTCGGCGTGCACATGGTCGACCAGGGTGTTGTTATCAACGTGCATGCTGCCATGCCCAATGACGAGCCCGTACAGGTTGGTTTCGCAATTTGGGCCGTCGGGCGTCAGCGTCATGTTGTTGCGCACGACCTCGCCGCTGAAGGTGAACGTATCAGTGGAGAGCACGCTGTCGTCTTTATGATAGCCGAAGCGGCTCAGCACTTGCGAGGCGTTGTCGTCTTCCTCCTGAATCACATAGTGATCGAGATAGCCCCGCTCGCCTACGAACATCTCCGTCACCGTGTTGGTGAAGGTGCGGGCGTCGGTAAGACTCAGCTGTCGCCCAATGACGCGGGCTTTTGCATCTGCCTCTACCACAAACAGGTGGCGCGGCTGCATAAGCAGGTCATCCTGTGCAGCGTTTACATGCAACAGCAGAATGGGCTGCTCGACCTCAGTGCCTTCGGGCACATGGATGAACGCGCCATCCTGTACAAACGCCGTGTTAAGCGCGGTAAGCGTCTCTTCTTCGACATCGGCGTATTCGCCGTAGTGCGCGTTAAAGGCCGGATGTTCACCCGCGTCCTTGAGCGATCCTACCGTCACTTCCTCAGGCAGTGCGTCGAGCTGCGAGAGCGCGTGGTCGGGCCGCCCATTCACGAGCACAAGTACGTGCGCGTCAAGATCGTCAATCAGATACGGCGCCAGGTCCTCGGCCGACACGTCGGCCTCTTCGGGGCCAAGCGGAAGCGTGTAGGGGCGGTCCAGGATCGAAGCGATGTCGGTGTACTTCCAGGCTTCTTGCTTGCGCGTGGGTACGCCCAGCTCCTGAAAGCGCTGGATAGCGGCCTCACGCCGCTCCGCAACCGAGGTATTGGTCCCGTTGAGGGCCTGCCCGTGGTTCACCTGAAAGGCCGACACAAATCGGTCAATAGGCTGGGCGTTGGTGTCGAGAGTCGTAGTAGACATAAATAGTTGGGGAATGCTGGTACAACAAGTGGCGATATAAAGCCCCACCCGGCAGCATGAGGCTGCCGGGCCATGGGAAGCAGCATCCGCTTAGGCCGCCGCGGGCTCGCGCTGGAAGCGCTCGTAGCCTTCTTCTTCAAGACGGATGGCCAGATCCTTGTCGCCTGATTCGGCGATGCGGCCATCTACCATCACGTGCACATGATCCGGCTCAATGTAGTCGAGCAGGCGCTGATAGTGGGTAATCAGAAGGAAGGAGCGGTCATCGGCACGCAGCTTGTTCACGCCATCCGACACCGTGCGCAGCGCGTCAATGTCGAGGCCCGAGTCGGTTTCGTCGAGCACCGCCAGCGTGGGCTCCAGCATCGCCAGCTGAAAGATTTCGTTGCGCTTCTTCTCGCCGCCAGAAAAGCCCTGATTCACCGAGCGCTTTACCAGGTCCGGATCCAGATCCACAAGCTTAGCACGCTCGCGCACCAGTTTCAGGAAGTCGGCAGCGCCCAGTTCGTCTTCGCCGCGTGCTTCACGAACGGAGTTCACCGCCTCACGCAGAAAGTTTGTCATGCTCACCCCCGGCAGCTCCACCGGATACTGAAACGCCAGAAACACGCCTTCTTCAGCACGCTCTTCCGCCTCCAGTTCCAGCAGGTCTTCGCCCTTGTAACGGATGGATCCTTCCGTCACCACGTATTCTTCGCGTCCGGCCAGCACCGCCGCCAGCGTACTCTTGCCCGAGCCGTTTGGCCCCATAATGGCGTGTATCTCACCCTCGTTAATGGTGAGATCTACGCCCTTCAGAATTTCGATGTCTTCGTCCTCCACGCTTACGTGCAGGTTTTCTACTTCAAGGAGTGCCATATGTCAGTATATCAGTCGTTTAGTCGTAAAAAGTTGGATTTAGAGGGATGCAAAGGGAGCGCCACGAACGGCGCGAGAAGTCGCAGTCCCCGGGCGCTCCCGCATCCTCATTGGAAGCATGGTTCGCACAGGCGAACAGTCTCCGGGTCTTATCCCACACTGCCTTCCAGCTCAATGGCAAGCAGCTCTTTCGCCTCCACGGCAAACTCCATCGGCAGCTCAGCCAGAATCTCCTGGCAGAAGCCATTCACGATGAGCTTCAGCGCCTCCTCTTCGCCCAGGCCGCGCTGGTGGCAGTAGAACATCTGGTCTTCGCCCACCTTCGAGGTGGTTGCCTCGTGTTCGACCTTAGCCGAAGGGTTGCCAATCTCGATGTACGGGAAGGTGTGCGCGCCACACGTGTCGCCCAGCAGGAGCGAGTCGCACTGTGAGAAGTTGCGGGCATTTTCGGCGTTTTTGCCCACCTTCACCAGCCCGCGGTAGCTGTTGTTGCTCACGCCCGCAGAGATCCCTTTCGAGATGATGGTACTCTTCGTATCCTTGCCGATGTGGTGCATCTTCGTGCCCGTATCGGCCTGCTGATGGCCTTTGGTGAATGCTACCGAGTAGAACTCACCAACCGACTCATCGCCCTTCAGGATAACCGACGGGTACTTCTGCGTAACCGCCGATCCGGTTTCGAGCTGAGTCCAGCTAATCTTGGAGCGATCACCTTCGCAGATGCCGCGCTTCGTGACGAGGTTGTATACACCGCCCTCGCCATCTTTCGTACCCGGATACCAGTTCTGAATCGTGGAGTACTTGATCTCCGCGTCTTCGTGCGCGATCAGCTCCACCACCGCTGCGTGTAGCTGGTGCTTCTGGTTCATGGGCGCGGTGCAGCCCTCCAGGTAGCTTACGTAGCTGTCGGGCTCGGCAATGATGAGCGTACGCTCAAACTGGCCCGTGTTCTGGTCGTTGATGCGGAAGTACGTCGACAGCTCCATGGGGCAGGTTACACCCTCAGGCACGTAGACAAACGAGCCGTCGCTGAAGACCGCCGAGTTGAGCGCAGCGAACAGATTGTCGGTGTACGGCACCACGCGCCCAAGATACTCTTTCACGATCTCGGGATGCTCGCGGGCCGCCTCCCCAAACGACATGAAGATGACGCCTTTCTCTTTCAGCTTCTTCTTGAAGGTCGTCGCCACCGACACGCTATCCATGACCGCATCTACGGCCACACCGGTCAGCGCTTTCTGTTCTTCAAGTGGGATGCCGAGGCGCTCGAACGTCTCCAGAATCTCATCCGGGACTTCGTCGAGGCTGTCGTAGCTGGCTTTTTCCTTCGGCGCCGAGAAATAGCGCATGTCCTGGAATTCGGGCCGCTCGTAGTCGAGGTGAGCCCAGTCGGGGTAGTTGCCGTCCTCCACCTGACGCTTAAAGTAGCGGAAAGCCTTCAGGCGCCATTCCAGCAACCACTCGGGTTCGTCTTTGCGTTCAGAAATGTAGCGAACAATGTCTTCGTCGAGCCCTTCAGGAAGCGTTTCAGACTCGATATCGGTACGCCAACCATGTTCGTATTCCTGGTTGGCTACGTTTTCAAGATACTCGGTTTCAGAGGTACTCATGGGGCATCGGAATACGTGGATCGGACAGGGCGCGAATCAGAGGCCGCACTGAGCGCAATATACCAGTGTAAACGATGGTTTACGCTCGGGGCTCTTGGTGTAAACACGGGGTTACAACATGCATGAGGGAGGGCCGTTCCGGCATAGACGGGTGCCGTTCCTATTTAATTGCACCTTGATGTTGCCGCTCCTGTCACAGCATGCACAGGGGCGCTCCGAATGCCTTAAATAGAAACCTCTGAATTGACCAGGAGGTACGTATCTTGTCGTATTGGACATGCACTTACCTGCCTCTTACTATGCAGATTGACATCACCGACCGCGCTCAGCACCAGCTTCGCACCGTAGCAGACGAGGAATCGGTTGTCCTTGCCGATACGTATCTGCGCATCGCGGTGGTGCCGGGCGGATGCTCCGGACTCACCTACGATCTGGGCTGGGATACTACGCTGCAGGACACCGACGAAATGCATCAGGTGGGTAATGACCTGACGGTGGTTGCCGATCAGCGCAGTGCGCTTTATCTCGATGGCTCAGAATTGGACTTCACCGACGGCCTTGATGGCGAGGGCTTTCACTTTATGAATCCCCAGGCATCGCGCACTTGTGCCTGTGGGGAGTCATTCGGCGTGTAGCGAGATGTGCGGGTTGCGCGTGGCGAACGTTTCTCTGCCTGCACTATCATTGATTCTACAAGCAGATCTACTGCTCTGTCACACGTCAATGGTTGGGTTACAACATGCCCCGTTTACATGGTGTCATCTTGACTGCGGATACTGACAGCTGTCGGTAGGAGTCCTGACACGAGCGAAGCGACTGATGAACGCAGTGAATAAAGATCTCCTCCGAAATGGGAAGGGCCATTCAATCGCCTAGAGCGCCGCTGAGCACCGAGGAGATGGTTCCTCCGACAGCAGTCGGAGCCACAGGGGGCGGGACTGCGCTCACCACGACAGGCTTCGTGAGGGCCGATTGCAAGGCAACCATCAAAATGAGAGGTGATATCGCCGTCCCTGCCGTAACACTCCGGCGCGTTACGTTTGCATACAGTTCAGTACAGCGTGGTAGAGAGGCTCACCCCAAAGCGCCACGATGTGATATTGCGGCGGGCGTCTTGTGCCCGTCCCGAGGAGTTGGCATAGCGAAGCTCGTCGTCGATATTCCACGCTGCAAAGATGCCGGGCTTAACAATGGGCACGCCTGTGATGTGTATCGTAGCTGCCAGATCGTGCCGGCTCTTCTGCCCGTAGTTTCCCTGACCTGTTAGGTTGGCGTGTCCCGTAAATCCGAGTCCGCCTGTAAACGTATCCCCCTCATACCACAACACTGAGCCGTATTGGACAAACAGATCGCGGTCTACCTTAGGCATGCTTGGAGCGCGAGCCGCCTCGGTCGAGTGTGCGTAAAATCCGCCAGCCCGAAGCCGCAGACTCGTGCTTTCCGAAAACATCAGCCGCGTGTTTCCGGCTACCGTAAACATCCCGCCTTCCGGTAGAAAGGCCCCCGGGCGCCCCACCTCGGCATGCTGCCCCAGCACCGTCGTAGACGCATTCTCGGCAATAGGAATACGCCCGCCCACCTCGATCATCAGTGGAGAGCGCTTTGGAGTCAGCGCCAGTCCCACGTAAGGATTGCCCAGCTTCGTATCTGCCCCGGAGCGCTCTGCGTCGGTTCGAAAGTATGCAACGGGCATTTCGGCGACAAACTCGGTGCCCGAAGTGAGTGATACAGTTCCCGTAACGAAGTACGCGCCCGACACGCCTTTGAGGTCGCGAATATCGGGCTGCACGGATTCCACCCCAAACTGCATGGGTTGATATGGAGGGAGCCACAGGCTCTGGGCGGCTGTAGAGGCGGGAAGCAGTGCCCAACCTAAGATCAAAAACATCCCTATTTTCCAGCAAAGCCCTTCGATGCCGTGGGAGGCGCGGGCAAACCGTTTCATGAGCACAGTAGCAACGGGTCGATGGATTGGCAGCGAATACATCCTGTAATAGAACGCAACGCCTAAGCGGATGCAAATTTCGTCTGCATCCGGATGCGAAAGTCGTTAGAACTCCATATATTAAAAGTAATTCTATACCAGCGCGCTTGTCTCACCAACGTCCGCTGACTGCTATGTCGCACACTCAGTCTGTTTCTCCGCTCGCCACCGCTCCCTTCACGGCACGCCGCCAGCAGATTGACGCGCTGCGCGATCAGTTTACCGGGCAGGCCACTACCTACCCGCGCGCTGATGGCACGACGGGGCCACGCGTCTATCTGGACAGCGCCGCCTCCAACCTGCGGTTCCGAGGCGCCGAGGCAGTTGTGGAGGAGGCCATGCAACACTATGCCAACACGCACTCGCATCTGCACCACGGGGCCCGCATCATGACCGAGGCGTATGCCCAGGCGCATGACACGGTGCGTTCGTTTGTGGGAGCCCCAGACTCCTACACCGCGATCTTCTGCGGCACAGGCGTTACCGGCGGACTCAACCGCATGGCGCGCCTGCTGGCCGCGCAGCGCCCCGAGCGCGATGTCGCCATTACCACCCTCATGGAGCATCATGCCAACGACCTGCCGCACCGCAAGCACATGAATCAGGTGGTGCATGTGCCGCTGGAGGTCGATCCGGACGGCAATGCGGGTCGCGTAGATATGGCGGAGTTGCAGTCTGCAATCCACGAACACGGCGACCGCCTGAACTACGTGGCGGTAACAGCCGCCTCAAACGTAACTGGCGTAGCCAACCCCGTACACAAAATTGCAGCCGCGGCGCACGAGGTCGGCGCTCTTTGCGTGGTCGATGCGGCCCAGTCTGCCGCGCACCGTCCCATCCACATCCCCGGCGATACGCCCAACGAAGCGCTCGACGTGGTATGCCTGAGCGGACACAAAATCTACGCGCCCGGCAGTCCCGGAGTCATTGTGGCGCGCAAGACCCTGTTTGCCGATCATGAGCCCGAGATTGTAGGCGGCGGTATTGTCGAGTTTGTAGATGCAAAGCGCTACGACGTCACCGATGCGCTCCCTGAGCGTGAAGAGGCCGGTACCCCAAATTTGCCCGGATCGCTGCTCCTGGGCGCTACCCTGCGCATCCTACAGCGCGTTGGCATGGACGCCGTTGAGGCGGATGAGCAGGCCCTCACCCAGTATGCGATGAGCGCGCTCCACGAGATCGACGGACTCACCATCTACGGCTCACACCGGATGGAGGTGGCCGAGCGCATTGGCGTGATCACTTTGAACCTGCACGACTTGCCGCATGGGCTCGTTACCGCGGCCTTGAACGACTATTTCGGCATCGCTGTGCGCAACGAGTGCTTCTGCGCCCAGCCGTTTGTACGACAACTCCTGGGCATTGCCGACGCGTCGGGCGTAGCTCCACCCGACTGTACCGACACCTGTGGCCCGCGCACGCAGCCAGGCATGGTACGCATTTCGTTTGGCCTCTACAACACCCGCGCCGATGTCGATGCCGCGGTTGAAGCCCTGCGCGACCTGACCGCTCGGTCCGATTGGTACCGCGACCAGTATCGCCCGGTCCGCGATGGCAGCGGCGATTGGGTGCACACCGATTTTGACGCTCCTCCTACCGATGAATTCAGTCTTACCGGATCGGCCGATCGCTGGCTTGCTGCTCATGCCCCGCTCAATGCGTAGCACGTGAGCGTAGCCCTTACGATGTAGTACACTCCTCCCGTCCTCCCTCCTGCTGTCATGACAACCCTGCTGGCCCTTGAAACTGCCGACACCACCTGTGGCGTGGCGGTGTGGCACAACGGCGTATGCCGCGCGGCTGCTCACATCCATCGCCCACGTGTGCACGCTGCTCGCCTGGTGCCGCTCCTCAACGATACCCTGGAGCATGCGGAGCTTGCCCCCAAGCAGGTGGATGCGGTAGCGGTGTCATCGGGGCCGGGGTCGTACACCGGACTCCGGATTGGCATGAGCACTGCCAAAGGCTTTGCGATGGCCCGCGATCTGCCCCTCATTCCGGTGCCTACGCTTGAAGCCGCTGCGTATGCGCTTGCCCCGTGGGTCGCTCCGAACGACCTCGTCGTGCCCGCCCTCGATGCACGACGCAACGACGTATTTGCGGCGGCCTACCAGTGCACATTCAACGGCTGGTCGCCCGCCCACGACGCGGGACCGTACAACACGTCGGCCCTGGCCGATGCGGTGTGGGACGCTGCAGAAAGCGAAGGCACGATCTGGTGCACCGGCCCTGCAGCCCAGAAGGCGGCAGATCCAATCCGCACGCACCCGGCAGCCCAATCGGCAGTGCATACCGTGCGGGTTGTGCCTGCTCCATACCGAGCGCTATCAGCCGAGCATGTAGCACAACGCGGACGGGCACGTGCCCGTAAGGGTCTACACGAAGACCCGCGCACGGTGGAACCGGCGTACCTCAAAGCCTTTCACGGCACACCGTCCGCTAAATCGGTATAAATCCAGACGTGCACGGTAGACACCGTCCGCCATGGATTGTATACTGCTCCTCACCTTCTGCTCATACATTGACTCTCTGTTGGCATGGCGTGGTTTCACCGCAAGAAAGCAGGTATTCTTACGAAGCGCGACGACCAAAACGAAGTGCCCGAGGGGCAGTGGGTGAAGTGTCCCAAAACTGACGAAATCGTCAACCGTCGAGAGGTCGAAGACAACCTGCTGGTGTTTCCGGGCTCGGGTTACCACTTTGGGATGAACAGTCACCGTTACTTCAACCTGCTCTTTGATGACGACTCATTTACCCTGCACGACACGGACTTGTATTCGACCGACGTGCTGGACTTTGAGGACCGCAAGCCGTATTCGCAACGACTGGAGAAGGCTCAACAGAAAACCTCACAGAACGAGGCCGTGCAAGCCGCTACCGGTCCGGTTGGAGGCCACATGACGTCGATTGCAGCCATGGACTTCTCGTTCATCGGGGGCTCAATGGGCTCGGTGGTGGGCGAGATCATTGCGCGTGCGATTAAGCGCGCTTACACCAACGGCTATCCCCTTATCACGATTACACAGAGCGGAGGCGCCCGCATGATGGAGGGGGCGCTAAGCCTTATGCAGATGGCAAAGACCAGTGCTCATCTTACCCGGTTGGAAGACGCCGGGCTGCCGTTCATCTCTATTCTTACGCATCCCACCACCGGCGGCGTCACAGCCTCGTTTGCCATGCTGGGCGACATCCACATTGCGGAGCCCGAGGCACTTATTGGATTCGCCGGGCCACGCGTCATCCGTGAAACAATTGGCTCCGACCTGCCAGACGGCTTTCAGCGCTCCGAGTTCTTGCTCGAACATGGCTTTGTAGACATGGTCGTTGATCGCCGCCAGCTACAACGGCGTGTGATTACACTGCTTAACCTGATCATGGAAGAGAACGCATAGCACAAAGCAAGGCTGCGGCGCCACGCAAAAGCTGCCATGCCCTCACTTGCGCGACTGCCGATGTGGACGTGGGGTTTTGTCAACTGTGATCGACGCGAGCGGTACGGTGGCCGAATCGCCGCGCACGGGCGAAGGGGGCGGATCGTCGTTGTTAGGCGGAGGACCGTCGCCCGTGTCCGAGCGCCCCGTTCCCCCTTCGCCCATGCTAAGCAACACAGGCGCTAAGATGCAGGCCAATACCAGCGTGGGTATCACCACAAAAGCCAGAAATGTCATAGCAGTTTACCGTCGTTTTCAGAAGGATGCTGTTGTGAAAGCTATTGTGCAACCGTGCGTTCATCTTAGGACTGTTAACACAGTGTGTAGTCCTGCGTTCGGATGCGTCCAGGCTCCGTCCTACATTGTTACGACCTGCTGATCTCCCTTTTTCGACTACCCCATGGATTCATCTATATCATCTCCGTCTTCAGCCAACGAGTGGATTGAGCACGCCGCTGAACACACCGAGGCGGCGCTCGAATATATGCGCCAGTTCGGCGTTGAACCCGAGGGGCACATCCGCCCGTTTCTACCGCCCGACACGCGGCAAGACCACATCGACCGCCTCCCGTACACGCACGACGTCCGCCAGCGCGTAGTGTACAAAACCGAGCCGGGCGAATTCTCGGCGCGCTGCCCGTTTTCTGGGTTGCCCGACTTCGGCACCGTTGAGGTCGTCTACATCCCAGGCAATTGGATTTTGGAGCTTAAGAGTTTGAAGTATTATTTCATGTCGTGGCGCGATATTGGGGCGGCGCAAGAAGACATTACTGCCCTGCTGTTTGAGGATATAAAAGCCGAACTGGAAAATCCGGAGATGCTGACCGTAACAACCGAGTACAATGTGCGTGGCGGCATCAATACCACGTGCACCGTAGACAGCACCGAGCAGTAGGAAGCCGCACAGCACTCATGTTGCCCCCACAACAGATGTTGCCCCCACAACAGAAAGCGCCGCCCGGCTATCTGGACGGCGCTTTCGCTATGGGATCGAACCGATAGATTGAGCCGCTTTAGTTCAGTTCAAACATAACCGGGAGCGACATCTGCACGCGCACGGCACGGTCGCGCTGTTTTCCTGGCTCAAACTTCATTTCACTTACGGCCCGAATTGCTTCCTCTTCAAGCGAACTGTGTGGTGAGCTCAGTGCCCGGGGATCGGTGACATTTCCTTCTTCATCAACCACAAACTGCACCACGACGCGGCCCTCGATTCCAGCACGGCGTGCAAAGTCCGGGTACTCAACCTCTTCATAGAGCGCATCCATTCCACCGATGAGTTCGGGGCTCTCTTCAACAGCAACGAAGATTTCTTGCTCTTCTTCTTCTTCTTCTCCTCCTTCGTCAGGCGGAGGCCCACTGTCAAGCTCTTCGTCAAAGTCCAAGCTGGAGTCCCAATCGACTTCCTGGTCTTCAACGACCTCGTCGTTGGGCACCTCAACGGGCACCGGGGGGCGTGGTGGGGGGGGAGGGGTTCTCTCTTGCTCAGTCTGTTTAATCTCTTCCATCTCAACCACATCCTGCTCTTCAAGCTGGACCTGGAAGTCGCCGCGCGAGTCGTAGCTCACGTTAAACGCCGTAACCAAGATCACAAGCGTAATTACCATCCCTACCTGAACGTAAAGCGGGTAGTCGCGCCGTAAGTCTGCGCCGGGCTTTTTGCGGGAAGCCATAAGTGTGTATGCCTATTCAACAATAAGGGGATCGACGGAAGCGGGCAGAGCCCTATCAGATATTCGCATAAACGCTACGAACCTGTACCTTAGATGTTTCGCAGAACAGACCCACACAACAACGCACGGTCGCCCCAAAACGCACCCCGCGAAACGGCGCCAAGTCCCTTTTTTCCATAGCTTCGTGCCATTATGAGACCCAATCCGGTTGCAGCATCGCCGTATCTCTTCTCGGCAGCGCACCGGATGTACGTCGTCAGTCGGCCTTCAGCCTCGTGTGGGGATACATCGATGGACGGGAGGACGGATGAATGTTTTTCTCATCCGCCTGTTCACCCTTCCACACCTCCACCCTTCCTTGCAACGGAGCAGACGGGGGTGGTATGAGACGTCTGCTTCGGTTGCATACATTTTCAGTTCGGGAGATGCAAAAGCAACCTCACTGTGCAGAATCTCGTACGTATTTTCCTTTAACCCATTGCTTCTCTACATTGCTGACTCGCATGGTCCCAGCTTATGCCCGACGCTTCCCGCACCACGCTGATTGACACACTGAAACGCCTCGACCAGCACCTCGATAAGCTGCCAGGCTCGCTTACCGGACGCGTGCGGCAGCATCTTCAAGAGCTGCGCACCCTGCTTTTGGAAAAGCGTCCAGCGCGCTTTGCGTTGGTCGGACGCCGGGGCAGCGGCAAATCCTCGCTCATCAACGCGCTTTTTGGGGAGGAGGTGGCCGCTGTAGGCCACGAAACCGCTCAGACCGGTGCCGCGCAGTGGTACACGTACGAGAGTGATCTGGGCACACTGGAGGTGCTCGACACCCGCGGCCTGCAAGAAGGCTCAACCCCCACCGAATCTGACACCGCCGAGAGCCCTGAAGCCTCCATCCGCGCAGCCCTCTCGGACACCGCACCCGATGTGCTCCTCTTCCTCATCAAGGCGCAAGAGGTCGATGCCGCCATTGATGGCGACCTGGAGGCGCTCTCGTCCATTGCCGACGACGTGAAAGAGATGCACGGTCATCGCCCTCCCATCGTGGGCGTGGTTACCCACTGCGATGTGCTCGAACCGCAGTACGTGCGTTTGCATCAACCCGACGACGAGGATCCTGCCGAACTTCAAGAAAAACAGGAACGGGTGGAGGCGGTGCAGTCGCATCTCACCGACAAAATGGAGGCCTACCCGGCGCTTGCCGACGCCATGGTGCGCACCTTTGGCGTGGCGCTCTACCAGTCGTGGGATGCACAGGGCCGCCGCCGTGCCGATGCGCGCTGGCAGGTCGAGGCGCTCGTGGAGTACCTGCTCACCCAGCTTCCCGACGAGGCCCAGGTCGAGTTTGCCCGCCTCTCGCGGATGCAGGCGCTGCAGAAGCTCATCGCCAACCGGCTCACACAAAGCACGGCCATGGTGTGCGCCGGCATCGCGGCCACGCCCACGCCACTCGCCGACATCGCGCCGATTACCACCGCGCAGGTGTTTCTGGTGATGGCCATCGGCTATCTGGGCGGACGCCGTATGGATCTGGAGACCGCCCGCGAGTTCTTAGCTGCTGCTGGCGTCAACGTAGGAGCGGGGTTTGTACTGCGCGAGGCGGCCCGTGCGCTCGTGCAGTTCGTCCCCGGCTTCGGGCAGGCGGTCTCGGCCAGCGTGGCCTATGCGGGCACGTATGCGGTGGGCACCGCCGCCACATCGTACTTCTTGCGTGGCCAGACAGACAACCTGGAGGCGCAATTTCAGGATGCGTTTGAGGAGGGGCGCAAGGCGGCGCCCGATGATCTGAATACCCATCCCAACTCCGAATCCACCTGACCGCAGTGGCGGAAAGCCTCCTCATCCCCCTATGCTGACTGAGGTGACGGCTGCGTCTTTGCAAAGTAGACAAACGCAACGAAATCGTAGAGGGTGTGCACCAGCACTGGCACCAGCAGTCCACCGGTGTACCAGTAGAGTCCACCCAGGTACGCGCCCATGATCGTGGCGATAATCGCATACGCCGGGGTGATCCAGTGGCACAGCCCAAATACGATGCTGGCCACGACAAGGGCACTCCACGGCTCCCATAGCATCGCGAGTTCCGCCTGCAAGACGCCACGAAAGAGCAGCTCCTCACCCACGCCAGCCGCAATAGCCAGCACCGCCATGCCGGGCAGTCCGCCATAGCGCAGCAGCGGGCCTAAGAACGAGCGCACGTGTTCTTCTATTTCCTGCATCCAGGGCGCATCCACACGCACCATGAGCAGAAGTGCAGCGATTAGGGGAAGCGTAGCAAGGACGCTCATGCCCAATGCATCCACCGACCACCCAATGTCTTGCAGCAACGGCAGCCCACGCCACGCCGCCCACGCCACGGCCGACACCGCCATCCCGACTTCGAAGAGCAGTCCTGCCATGAAGAGCTGCCGCCCCTCGGAGGCGGGAGGCCTATTTTCGCCAGACGTGTTTTCTGGGGAGTCAGAGTTGATCGCGCCCATTGCATGTACGGCTTGAGGAGAAAGACCACGACTTCTCTGTACGGCAGCGGTCATCTCTGGGTTTGTGCAGACGAGGTGTCTCTTTTTCCAAACACCACAATGCGCTCTCAGGCGTAGTTGTGGTGGCACCAGTGCCCACATGAACGTGTCATCTTGAGCGCCCCCTACAGAAACGTCATCAAGGTACACCAAAGTTACCCCACCCAAAGTGTCTTCAATCGTTAAACGAACAAGAACACCACTATCCGTCAAATCCACTGGAATTCTAGACTCTTGTGAAAA
>NZ_JAWOAR010000093.1:0-12099 GCF_046498435.1 Longimonas sp.
CTGAAACCTTGACCTCGTATTCTCCGCTGATGTTCTCAAGATTCTCACCGGTTTGAACAAAATGCCTGAGTGAAATATAGCCCAGCGTTACCGAGAAAACAACAAAGATCAGAACAGTTAAACATAACAATCTCTTCAAAACAATCTCCTCCACTTATAATCAACTAATCATAAACCCTGTAAGAAAAGAGACCAGAATTGAATAACCTGAGAAGAGGAGTAGGGCGATTCCTATTCTGTCTTTCTTCTTTTTGCTTTCCTCCCGAGCGAAGCGACTGATGAACGCAGTGAATAAAGATCTCCCCCAAGGTTGGCAGGATTCCCTGTCCCGCCGTATCTTCTGAACGTCAGGGAGATGGTTCGACTGCGCTCACCATGACAGACTTCGTGAGGGGGAATCGCAAGACAACCACCAAAATGAGGGCTGACACTACAGGATGCTGCGCTACAGCGTAACGAGCACCGTATCACGCGATGTGCGGGTTACTGTACCGCTTTCAGCGTCGTAAAGCGCCTCAATGTCGGAGGCGTAGGTGTCGTGCACCACCGGACGTTTCACCTTGAGCGTGGGGGTCAACAGGCCCGACTCCGGGGTCAGTTCGTCGGGGATGAGGGCAAATCGTTTCACCGTGGACCAGTGGTCCATGCCTTTGTTGGCGCTCTGCACCAGATTGCCCATGGCCTGATAGATCGTTTCGTGTTCCATCAGGTCGGAGAGCGGGGCCTCCTCATCCAGTCCGCTACGCCGTGCCACTGCGCGCACCTGGTCTTCGTTGGGAAAGATCAGCGCGCTGCAGTACTTGCGTCCGTTGCCAATGACCACTGCTTTGTCGATCAGCGCCTCGCTCCCCAGCTTGTTCTCAATGGGCTGCGGGATGACATACTTGCCGGTAGAGAGTTTGAAGAGCGACTTCTTGCGGTCTGTGATCATCAGGTTGCCCTTGTCGTCGAATTTACCGATGTCGCCCGTGTGGAACCAGCCGTCGTCGGTGAGCACCTTCTTGGTTTTCTCGGGGGCCTTGTAGTAGCCCTGCATGACGTGCGGGCCCCGCGTTAGGATCTCCTTATCCTCGGCAATGCGGACCTCCACCCCCGGCATGGGCTCGCCCACGGTGCCTGGCATGTTACGCTCGGGCCGGTTGAAGCTGATAACCGGGCTGGTTTCGGTGAGTCCGTACCCTTGCAGAATAGTGACGCCGGCTGCGGCCATCAGGTTAGCCAGATTCGGCTGCAACGCCGCACCTCCTACCACGATGTACTTCACGCGTCCGCCGAGTGCATCGCGCCACTTGGTGAAGACGAGGCGGTCGGCGAGTTTGAGCTGCAGGCTCTCCGCCAATGACGGCTCCTTCGTCATGTCGTAGTTGCGGGCGAGGTCGAGTGCCCAGCTTCCAATTTTGTGCTGTATGCCGTCCATGTCCATGATTTTCTTCTGGATCCCTGCATACACCTTTTCGAGCACACGCGGCACGGAGGCAAACGCCGTAGGCTGCACCACCGGAAGCGCTTGCACCAGATTGTCTGGCGAAGTAAAGTGCACGCTGGCGCCAATCCACATGAATCCGTACTGCAGGGCGCGCGCAAAGATATGCGTCATGGGCAGGAACGAGATCACGGTTTCGGCCCCTGCGCCTTGCTTGAGGCCTGGGATTTCGTTGAGTGCCGTCGTTGCGTTCGAGGAGATGTTCTCGTGCGAGAGCATCACGCCTTTGGGCATGCCCGTGGTGCCGCTCGTGTAGATGAGCGTGGCCAGGTCGTCGGGATTAATCTTGGCGCAGAGCTTATCAGCGGCGGCGGCGCGGTCGGTGGTTGTGTCGCGCCCGATGGTGCGCACCGCGTCCATGGTGTGGAGCGAGACGCTATCGGGCAGGGCCGGATCGGCGTCGGCATCGCCCTCGGCAATGATGACGTGTTCGATGTCCGGCAGATCCTCGAGCAGGTGCGCGGCCTGCGACAGACGGGCGGGGTCCGCCACGATGAGCGCACGGGCTTCGGCGTGCTGCATGACGTAGGCCATTTGCTCGGGGCTGTGCGACAGGTAGATGGGCACATCCACCAGCCCCGCAATGAGGCAGCCCATGTCGGCGATGCAGAAATTTACGTCGCTCTCCATGAGGAACGCGACTTTGTCGCCGCGCTCCAGCCCCAGTTCGCGCAGACCGAGCGCCATCTCTTCCGACTGGACCCGAAACTCGGGCAGGCCCATCGGCTCCCACGAGGTGGGGCCGGTCGGCTGGTTAAATGAGCGCGGGTTTGGGAAGCGCTCAGCGGCTTCGTACATCAAGTCGGGCAGCGTTTTCCCGAGAATCGGATCGCCCGAGGTGGGCGGTGCGGTATGAATCGTTTCAGACATAAAAGACAAGGGGTTGGCGTAAAAAGAAGACGGCGTAAAGACCCATGGGCTACAGCAGCATCAGGGGGTTAGGCAACGGCACGGGTGGTGTAGCTACGCAGTGTTTGGCGAATGGCGGTCTCGATAAAGTCGTTCTGGTCGATGCGAATGTCGACGCGCTCCGCAAGCAACAGAGATACCGTGCCATGCAACGATGCCCAAATGGTGCTGGCCGACACCCGCGCATCCGCCACCTCGAACACGCCCTCGTCGGCCCCTTCGGCGAGTGCTTCGGCAATGGTGTCGAGGTTACGCCGCGCGCGCCGGTACTTCTCGGCGGGGTAGCGCTCCATCTGCTCAGGGCGCAGTTGAAACATGATCTCGTAGTACTCCGGATTGTCGAGCCCAAACGTGATAAACTGTTCGCAGAGCGCCCGCAGCCGCTCCACAGGACGATCCGGAAACTGCCCCACGATCGATGTAAATGCAGCATACAGTTGCTGCATCCCTTCGTCGATCAGCGCGTGGAGCAGTGCATCCTTGCTTTCAAAGTGCAGGTAGATGCTGGTTGCGCTGTAGTTGATCGACTGGGCAATCTTGCGCATCGACAGGTTATGATAACCCTCCTTCACCAGCAGGCGGCGGGTCGTATCCAAAATACGGCGGCGCAAGTCGCCATTTGAGGGAGAACCGTTAGCAGGGGGGGCGTCGCTCATAAAACGCGGCAGTTGAGGAACGTACAGCAAAAAACGATCATCGGCAGCCTGGCAGGCGGCAGCAGAGGGTAAAGGGGAATAAATTGTAGCTCTTGCCCTGTACTGCATCCCAGCGCACAATGTAACGTACAATATACCTCATGGCATATTCAACCGCCAACAGCAGATTCTCTGCGCAGAACAGACGTATCCTAAAACCAGTCCGCACATTAGCCGAACTGTGTGCTCCGTGCGGCTTATGAACGGGCGTGTACTTCTTGTGCTTACCCGCCCACCTTGCCTCATGGCTGAACAGGCTCCGCCTCCACACGAAGATCCGAACACGTCTCGCCCGCTTAGCCCCGCCCGCTCGCGAGTGCTGCTCACGATTATTCTGCTGCTCTGCGTAGCTACTGCTCTGGGCAGCGCCTACTTCCTGGTGAATACAGCAGAATCCGCTCTCGAAGATGTCCCCCCCGACTCCGTTGAGGTTGTGGACTGACGCAAACCACTCGTAGATGGCGTTCGTTTTCTCGTTTTGCCGCTCGCTTCCCATGTCGACAACTGCCTCCGCCTCAGACGCTCCCACCGGCGCTGCGCTTCGCCACGCGTTGGAGCACCCCGCCGCGTATCCCTACGCCCCCGACTCCATTACGGTGGTGCAAACCCACATTTCGTATGTGGCCCTGGCCCCGCCGTACGTGTACAAGATCAAGAAGCCCGTGGACCTGGGCTTTCTGGATTTCACCACGCTGGAGCGCCGCCGCCACTACTGCGAGGAGGAAGTCCGCCTGAACAGCCGCCTGTGCGGACGGATCTACGAGGGCGTGGCCCCCATTTCGATGACCGACGACGGCCTGCGCCTCGACGATGACTCAAATGTTGTAGACGTCGCCGTCAAGATGCGCATGCTTCCGCACGAGCACTTTTTGGATGCGCGCCTCGACCGCGGCGTGCTCTCGGAAGACGATCTCGATGCGGTGGTGGATACGCTGGCCCCGTTCTACCGCGAGCGCACCTCAACTCCCGAAATCGCGGCGAACGGACGCATCGACCGCATCTGGGCCAACATCCGCGAGAACTTTGAGCAGGCTACCAGCCACCGCGATGCGCTCATCACGCATCCGGCCTACCAGGCGCTTCAGTATGCCGCCGAGCGGTTCATGGATCAGCACGCTGCGCTCTTTCATCAGCGGCGCGCCAACGGGGATATTGTGGATGCGCATGGCGACCTGCGCCTCGAACATGTGCACCGAAGCGCACAGGGCGTCTGCATCTACGACTGCATCGAGTTCACCGAGCGGTTTCGGCACATCGATATCGCCAACGATGTAGCGTTCCTGGCGATGGAGCTCGACGTGTTCGGGCGGCCCGACCTGTCGCGCTACTTCATTCGGGGTATGGCGGATGCGATGGGCGACCCCGACCTGCACACGCTCGTTCCGTTCTACAAGAGCTACCGCGCCTTTGTGCGCGGCAAGGTCAATGGCATGAAACGTAGCGACCCGGACATTACGGGCGAGGCCCTGGCTGCGTGCGAGCGCGACAGCCGACGCTTCTACCAGTGGGCGCTGCGCTACTTCGTGAACGATGCTCGTCCCTGCGTGGTCGTGGTGATGGGCCGCCCCGGCACGGGCAAGAGCACGCAGGCACAGGCGCTCCGCGATGCGCTTGGCTGGGAGGTCGTGTCGTCCGATCGTGTGCGCAAAACCCTGGCTGATGTGCCTTTACACGAACGCCCCGATGCCGACACACGCGCCCGCCTATACAGCGCCGAGATGTCGGAGCGTACGTACACCACGCTCGCCGACCGCGCGGTCGAACGTGCGCAAAACGGGCAGAGCACAGTACTTGACGCCACGTACAGCCGCCGCAGCACACGCGAGGCCCTCCGCAAGCGCCTGCATAACGTCGGCCTCCAGCCCATCTTTGCCGAACTCACCGCACCCAACGAAGCCCTCAAGCAGCGCCTCGACGCCCGAAGCACACAGTCCAAGGTCGTGTCGGATGCGCGGGCCGAGGATTTCGAGATGCTCACTGCACGCTATGAGGCTCCCGATGCGCTCGAAGACGCCCGCCACCTCTGCGTAGAAGCCACCGACAATCCCGACACCACCACGCTGGAGTTGCTCAAACAGCTCATCCGTGTGGCGTAAGCCTGTTCTTTGTGCGCCATTGCCCCACATCCATCTGCGCCGTCGCAGGGCGAACAAGCTGCACTTCACCTCATATTAGCAGATCCATTAACCGCAGTTTCACACAAATAATTCCCAGTCAGGACGCTTTGTCCTGGAGGACATACCCTATGGAAACGCTTCCGGTATCACAACTGCTGAATCACAAGGGCCACGAGGTCGTCACCACCACGCCTACCGCCACGGTGCGCGAGGCCATCCGCACGATGGTTGACCACAACGTCGGCTCCATTCTGGTAATGGAGGACGGCACCATCGCAGGCATCTTTACCGAGCGCGACTACCTGCGCCGCATCGTGCTGCAAGGGCGCACCTCCGACACCACACAGATCCGCGAGGTCATGACAGCAGACCTGGTCACGGTACCGCCATCGTGCACCGTAGGCGAGTGTATGCAGCTCATGACCGAGCACAAATGCCGCCACCTCCCCGTGGTCAAGTCCGACGGCAGCCTGCGAGGCCTCGTATCGATTGGCGACTGCGTGAAGTACGTGTCTGAGCAGGCCAAGAACGAGGTCGAGTCGCTCCGCTCTTATATTTCAGGGGGATACACAGCGTAGTTCTCTGTCAATCCTCATTTTGATAGTTGCTCTGCAATCATCCTCCCACGAAGCCTGTCATGGTGAGCGCAGTCGAACCATCTCCTTGTCATTCAGAAGATACGGCGGGACAGGGGATCCTGCCAACCTTGGTGGAGATCTTTATTCACTGCGTTCATCAGTCGCTTCGCTCGTGTCAGGACTCCGCGTCTCCTTGGCGGAGCCGCTTCGCTCAAGATGACAGCATGTAAACGGGGCATGTTGTAACCCACACATTGACCGTTGACACTATAGTAGTGCTTCATCCGCTTCTAACGAGCAGCTTTTGAGGCCGCGCTCCGGTGCACACTACGCCATCACAAACCGCAGTACGGCGGCATAATGGATGGCGCTGCCCCCAAGCACAAAGAGGTGCCACACGCCGTGGTTGAATGGGATGCGGTGCCACCCAAAAAATACCACGCCGCCAGTGTATGACACGCCGCCTGCTACAATCCAGGCAAAGCCTTCCCACGACAGCATCTCGATGAGCGGCTCCGCACAGAAGATGCCAACCCAGCCCAGTATCACGTACGGCACCACGGCCACCCAGTGAAAGCGGTGCTGCGAGTACACCTTGAAAAGCAAACCAGCAATGGCGCAGGCCCACACGATAGTCAACACCCCCCAGCCAAGCGGATCGTTAAGCCCGAGCATCACCAGGAACGGCGTATACGTACCGGCAATCAGCAGGTAGATACCGATGTGATCGGCGACTCGCGTGAGGTACTTCAGGTGCGGGTGGCGTACGCTGTGGTAAAGCGTAGACGCCCCGTACAGAAAGACGAGCGTGGCCCCATAGAGCGCCCCGCTGGCCCACAGCCAGGTGTTGTCGAGCAACGCGCCGCGCATCAACAGCACCACCCAGCCAATGAGGCTAAGTGCCAACCCCACACCGTGGGTGAGGCTGTTGATACGCTCCTCGCGAGCGGATTGGTGCGGGGCAGTGGCGGCGTGGCGTACGGGACTCATAGGCAGTCGGGGGTCGTGCAGACGGCGCTCTGCCCTGTCCGCCAGCAATAGCTGTGGTCAGGTCTGGATGACGCCGGGATTGAACGTCTGCAGGTTCGGATTCAGGTCGGCCATGTTGATGCCGCGCGAGAGCCAGGCCCGCGTATCCACCGGGTCGATGATTTCGTCGACCCAGAGCCGGGCGGCGGCGTAGTACGGCGTGGTTTGCTCTTCGTATCGATCTTCAATGCGCGCGAGCATCTCTTGCTCCTCTTCTTCGGAAAGCTCTTTGCCCTGCTTTTCGAGCTTGCGCACTTGAATCTGATGCAGCACCTTCGCGGCCTGCGTGCCGCCCATCACCGCAATCTTAGCTGTGGGCCACGCGCAGATGAGGCGCGGGTCGTAGGCGCGCCCGCACATGGCGTAGTTGCCTGCGCCATACGAGTTGCCCGTAACCACGGTAAACTTGGGCACGGTGCTGTTCGACATGGCGTTCACCATCTTCGCGCCGTCCTTGATGATGCCGCCGTGCTCGGCGCGCTTTCCGACCATGAAGCCGGTCACATCCTGAAAGAACACCAGCGGAATCTGCTTCTGGTTGCAGTTCATGATGAAGCGCGCGGCCTTGTCTGCCGCATCGGCGTAGATGACACCACCGACCTGGATTTCGCCCTTCGTTTCGTGATTTGTCTTGTTGCGCACCACCGACCGCTGGTTGGCCACAATGCCCACGTTCCACCCGTCAATGCGGGCATAGCCAGTGAGCAGGGTGCGTCCGTAGCCCTTCTTATACTCGGTCCACGACTCCGCATCCACAATACGCGCCAGCACCTCACGCATGTCGTAGGGCTGCTGGCCGCTGTCGGGCACAAGGCCGTAGATCTCTTCGGTATCAAAGGCAGGCGCTTCGGGTTCGTCGCGGGTGAAGCCGAAGCGATGCTCCGGCCCCATGTGGCTCATGATGTCGCGAATGGTGTCGAGCGCTTCTTCGTCGGACTCGCACTTGTAGTCGGCTACGCCCGAGATTTCGGTGTGGGTGGTGGCCCCGCCCAGTTCGTCGGCTTCGACCTCCTCGCCGATCGCGGCCTTCACGAGGAACGGTCCTGCCAGGAAAACCGAGCCGGTGCCGTCCACGATAAGCGCTTCATCGCTCATGATGGGCAGGTACGCGCCTCCCGCCACACAACTGCCCATGATGGCCGCGATTTGCGGGATGCCTTTGCTGGAGAGAATCGCGTTGTTGCGGAAGATGCGCCCGAAGTGCTCCTTGTCGGGGAAGATCTCGTCCTGCATCGGCAGATAGACACCTGCCGAATCTACCAGATAGATGATGGGCACGTGATTTTCGAGCGCGATCTCCTGCGCGCGCAGGTTCTTCTTGGCAGTGATCGGAAACCAGGCGCCCGCTTTTACGGTGGCGTCGTTAGCCACCACCAGGCTGAGGCGTCCGCTTACGTGACCCAGCCCCATGACCGTACCGCCCGAGGGGCATCCGCCCTCGTCTTCATACATCTCGTACCCGGCAAACTGCCCGACCTCGGTGAAATCGTCGGCATCATCCAGCAACCGATGAATACGCTCGCGGGCGGTGAGCTTGCCGCGCTTGTGCTGCCGCTCAATGCGCCGGTCGCCGCCGCCCTTGGCCACCTCGGCCTGGCGTGTGGCTAACGTGTCGAGTAGGTCACGGTAGTGCGCGTCGCGGCGCTGAAACGAAGAAGATTCAGTCGGGGCGGGCGTGCCCAGTTTGGCAGGAGAAGAAACGTCGGCCATGCAAATACGAAGCGGTGAGTGATGAAGCTGAAAGCGGTTCCAGCCCTTAAAAACAAATCACCTGCCGTGGAAGATCCAGGACAGGTGATTCAGTTTGTGCAGAGATGACCGGGCGGGCGTGCTACCCACGCGTGTGCTACAGAATAGAGCCCATCTTGCGGCGGATTTCTTCGGGGTCGTCGCCGGTTTTGTCGTGGATGAGGCCCACGATCTTATCCATCTCGCCGCGTGCGCGCTTCATTTCCTTGTCGTCGAAGTCGGCGTCCTCCCAGATGGTCTTGATCTGGTCGCGGATGCGCCGCCAGCTCTCGTTCATTGCTTCTGTAGCCATACGTATCCTCTGCTGTTGGAATGCATTACGCGAAGCATGCGCCACCGCACAAAGATGCGGTTGTCGCAAGGCGCTCGTGCCGCCCTGCTCCTGCATGCGAATATCTAAAATATGTGCTTTAATTTACGGGAGCCGCACAACGGGAGTTTCCAACCGGACGTACAGACACGTGTCATTATTCGACATATGTATTGGTTTTGGGGATACACCATATCGCTATGGATACGGAGGTTGCCATCATCGGAGCAGGCATCAGCGGGCTCGCCGCCGCTTATCGTCTTCGCACCAGTGGGTACGATGTACGCGTGTTTGAGGCGAGCACGCAGGCAGGCGGCGTCATTCGTACGCATCGGCACGACGGACTGCTGATCGAAGAGGGTCCCAATTCCATCAACGGCGCGGGCCCTGCACTCACGCGGGTGCTGCACGAGTTGGACCTGATGGAGGCCCGCGTCTCGGCCAACCCGGATGCGCGCAACCGCTTCGTAGTGCGCAACCGGCAGCCCGTCCCCATTCCGCAGTCGATCTCCGATTTTCTGCGCACGCCACTCCTTTCTACCCGTGCCAAAGCCCGCCTGGTCACCGAACCCTTTCGCAAGCGCGGCCCGTCGGGCGAGTCGCTCGCCGATTTTGTGGCGCGCCGCCTGGGGCCCGAGGTGCTCGACTACGCGGTGAATCCGTTCGTAGCCGGGGTGTACGGCGGACGCCCCGACCGACTTGCGGTGCAGTACGCTTTCCCGATGCTCAAGGCCCTCGAAAAAAAGCACGGCTCGCTCTTCGTGGGCGGACTCCGCAAGGCGCTCGGCGGCTCGTCGGATACCGACGACGCGCCCACCCTGAGCGGACTGTTCTCGTTTCGAGACGGCTTGCAGACGCTGCCCCGTGCGATGGCCACGCATCTGGGCGATGCGGTGACGCTCAACTGCCCCGTGCAAGCCGTGCAGCCGGGCGACTCCGGCTCGTGGATGCTCACGCACGCTGATGGCACCACACGCGCTTCGTCTGTCGTCTACGCCGCGCCGCTGCACCAGCTGGGCCATGACATCAAGCTCGACACGCCGCTCGGCCTCGATCCGCTCCACGAACTGCCGTACGCACCCATGCGCAGCGTCTCGTTGGCCGTGCCCGAAGACGCGGTGTCGCATCCCTTAGACGGATTCGGCATGCTGGTGCCCGCGGCGGAGTCCGTTCTGCGCATTCTGGGGACGATCTTTGCCTCCACGCTCTTCCCGGGCCGTGCGCCCGAGGGGCAGGTGCTCCTCACCACATTTGTGGGCGGTGCCCGGCATCCTGACCATATGGAATTGAGCCCCCACGCCACAGAAGCCATGGTGCAGCGCGACCTGGGCCGCCTGCTTGGGCTTTCGGGCAATCCCAGCTATGCACATCACGTTGTCTGGCCCCGTGCCATTCCGCAGTATACCGCGGCCCACGGACGCCTGCTGGGCCGCCTGGATGCGCTGGAGGCTACCCATCCGGGGTTACGGTTTGCCGGGAATTACCGAACCGGCATCTCGGTGGAAGATGCGTTCGACTCGGGCTGGCAGGCCGCGGGGATGCTGGCAACCGCCTGATCGTGAGGCCGAATGTCCGCGCCCGATTCCTTTTTTTGCAGTGGCATGCACGCCTGCGAAGCTGGACGGATCTGTTGCTTGAGGCACAACGCTTCGCATCCCCCCAACAAAAAACGCCGTGATGCGGAGGGTGTCGACACCACGGCGTATGCTGGCGCTAAATCAGTCCGGTCCTACGCCCAGCCCTCTTCTTGCGCCAAATGACGCATGAGGGTGCGCTTGGCGACGGGCAGGAGCGTTGGCTCGTAGGGCACGGCCAAGTCGGTGTTAAACATGTACGTAGCCGGATTCGGGAGGTCCTTGCGCTCGTCGACCATCTCCAGCTTGATCGTGCTGGGATGGGTATCGACCCCAAACTGGTCGATGGATTTGCAGTGCTCGGTGCGGAGCGTGCGGTACTGCTCGTCTTCTTTCGTGAAGATGGACACCGTGTAGCGCAGCACGTGCAGGCGGTGCACCTCGCGGTCGGGCACAAGCACGTAGCCTTCTTGCACGTACGACGGCACAATGCCGACGGTCTCGACATCGAAATTGTCTTCGACCATCTCGTAAATCGATCGGCCTTCTTCAATGGCCTCCTGGATGCGCGGAAGCGCCCACTCCATGAGCGCCCGCACGGTAGAGAGCTCATCGTCTTCGAGTTCGGGCCATTTGTATTGCAGCGCACCCGCCTTCCAGTCCACGCCCGTCGCCTCGCCGGTGGTGGCGTTGCGATACGAATCCGACCGGTCGATGATGGTCTGGATGGACGTGTAGAGCGCAACCAGCTGCCCCAGGTGCGGATAGATGCGCTGCTCTTCAAAATCCTTGTGAGCCTGTTGCAGTCCACTAAGAATCTGATATTGCGTGCGTTCGACGTCGTCGGCAGCGCGTGCGAAAAGGTTGAGATCGAGGGTAGTCATAAGCGACAGGGTACTTCGGTTAACATGTCGTTAATCCATGCCTAAGGATTGGTGAAGTGACATGCAAGCGCCGTGCCGCATTTTTAGGGATTCGGTGAACCTGGAACCGCTTTTCGTTGCATTTCGGGATGTGGCGGGCTCATCTTGCTCCTCTGGCAGCCTCGTTCTTACGTAGGGACACGGCGCATATCTGTTTAGCGGGCTTCAATGATCGCCTGGGATATTCTTCCGACAGCTGTCGGAATCCTGATCCCGGTTTAAGGAAACCCATAGCCGGGGCCTGCTTGCGTCCCCGGCACCACATGAGGCAAATTGCTATCGAAACTGCATGTGTCCCGGGCTACAAGTCGCTAAACACGTACCACGGCGCGCCGTGCCCCTACAGGCCGATTCCTATGGATGCCAGAAGCCGGTCACTTCTCCCGCGCTGCTTTCATCTTCGCAAACAGTCCCTTGATCTGCTCGCGCGGCATCGCGGTGAAGGCGTTGAACTGTCCCCCGGCCACGAGCTTCTCGCCGCCGTCGAACGTGACCACTTCGCCGTTCATGTAGGAGGCGCCATCGGAGAGCAGGAACGCGACGAGCGTAGCCAGCTCCTCGGGCTCGCCAAAGCGGCGGGTGCATTGAGTTGTCGTTTGAGACAAAAAACGCCTCTAGCATATCCATAAAAGGCAGACCACCTAAAGCTTCTGACGTTGTGCCTAGTTCGGTATAATCGTTTGGGCCTGGCGTTGCGGTAAACATGGTGCGATATGGAATGCGCGACAAAAA
>NZ_JAWOAR010000157.1:0-7726 GCF_046498435.1 Longimonas sp.
CATGACTTCCGGACCTCCTATCTAAATCTGGCAAACACAATTGAGAAGTTTGCGCCGGCAGCTTCTTATATAGGTCTTACCGCTACTGCGTCTGTAAATGTTTTAAAGGGCGGAATCAGACCGGAGAGAGACAGCGATCTGCCCTTGGTTCCGCTCGGCTCAAAGAGATTCCCGCAACGGATGACCTGTCGGCCCCTTCGTACAACAGGCATGACCTCCGGCCCTCGCTGCGCTCCTCAGAATGACAAAAACCTGGGTGTGTGAAGGAGCATGTGAGTTTTGTCATGTACCATGGTACCCGCCACTATTCACTATGCACCTGGGAAAAGCTCTGCTACTGAGCGATCGAACAAACGATTCCCTCATCCCGCAGGTCATCCTGACATACCCAGGCAGACGGATCTCAGCGCCGATCTTGTACGTCTGGAATCGTGCCCTTGGCTGGAGCCCCACATCGCGCATCCCCAGCGAAACATGGAGAGCTGGTATTACGAGATCGTGGGTTCAGGGACGTGAGGCGAGGAGGAAGGGGCGGTGTCGCCCGAAGAAGAGGCTGAGAGAGCAGGCTGGGGGGCTTCATTGCGTTCACTGTGGAGGCACACCATCTGTTCGTGTGGGCGGCCACTGTCGCAGTTCCAGCGCGCCGTCGTGGTGCTCAACGAGCCCGGTGCAGCTTTCGACCCAGTCGCCGGTGTTCACGTACTGCACGTCTTGGATGCGTCGCATCACAGGGTGGTGAATGTGTCCGCAGATGACGCCATCGACCGAGGCGCGCGCGGCCCGCTGGGCGACCACCGATTCGAAGTTGGCGATGAACTGCACGGCACGTTTGGTGCGCTGCTTCACATATCGAGAAAACGACCAGTACGGCAGTCCCATCCAGCGGCGCACGCGGTTGACGTGCCGGTTCAGCGCAAGCAGGGCCTGATAGGCAAGCGCGCCGCCATGCGAGAGCCACGGGGCATGCCGGATGATACCATCGAAGGCATCGCCGTAAAGAACGAGGAAGCGGCGGCCATCGGCGGTGGTGTGAGTGTACTCCATGTGCGTCGTAATTCCGCCGAAACGCAGTCCCGGAAAGCGGCGTGCCGCCTCGTCGTGGTTGCCGGGAATGTAGAGCACCTCGGCTTCGCGAGCGCGCTGCAGCAGGACCTCAACCACGCGGTTATGTGGCTCGGGCCAGTACCAGAAGCGAGCCAGCGACCATCCATCCACGATGTCGCCCACCAGGTAGTAGCGCTCTGCCGAATGATGCGTAAGGAAGTCGATTAAAAACTTGGCTTTGGCATCACGGGTCCCCAGATGTACATCCGAAATCCAGACCGTGCGGTAGCGTGGCGCTGTATCCATAAGAGGTAGAGGCAGGTAAGGTACATAGCAGAGTGCGCCAACAGGCAGTACACCCCTAATGTAAGGCGCATAGCTGCCGAGGACGTTACGAGCACATCATGAAACAGTTGTGATCTCGTTATAGGAGTTACGCACTTGACCCGAGGGGCGTCATTTCCTGCCTGTGGACGGGGCGGAGCCCCTAAACGACGGCGTCACGAGGCAGAGCCTCGCGACGAGATGACATTCGTGAGCTGCAACTGCGTACGTCCTGTCGTTAGTAGTCTGAGAGCCCGTTTTAATCACCCAAAATTTGGTTCTCAATCCTCGTCTTTTGTGACTTTTTGAGATTACTCGCAGGACCTGGTACCGACGGAGCCAAAAGCATTCGGCACAAGTTGCCTGGTTATGAGAAGTCGCGGCGGAAAAGTGTCGTAGCATAGGACGGCTAATCCCACAATCCTACATAGCAAGGGAGGAGCCGTGCATCCAGCCTACGCAGAAACACGCTGCACAGAAACACCCCTTTGCATTTGAAGGTACCGCACAGTGTAGTGTGCTTCTCCAAACGGGACCGCGTCATGGACTCTTCAGCCACTGTTGCATCGCTTCGGCGTCGCCTGCGTCGTATGTATCGCCGCGATGCGCTCTTTCAGGCGCTGGCTGCGCTGTGCTGGGGGGCGGCTGTTGTAGGGGCAGTCGGATTCATTGGGCTCGTGCTGGAAGCATGGCTCTGGATGCCAACGGCGCTGCGTGCCACACTGCTTTCAGGAGGCACGTTGCTCCTGGGCGGCTACCTGGGCGTACGGGTGCTGCCGCCCCTGTTGCAGTGGGCCGGGATGTGGCCATTGCCTTCCGATGAAACCTTAGCACGCACCGTAGGCGCTGCCACGCCGGCCATTGCCGACCGGCTGGTGGCGCTGTTTCAACTCGACGAAGGCCGGGCCAGCGCATCCCCCCCGGCGGTGCGTACCGCTGCGGTGGAGCAGCTCAGTGCAGCCCTCGATGCCCATTCGTTCGATGCACTGGTCGATCCGTCGCGCGTGCGCCGCGCTGCACCATGGCTGGCCATTCCGCTGCTGGTAGCGGTGCTGGCCTGGGCGGTACTGCCCGAGGCATCGGCGCGGCTGTTTGCACCAGCTACGGCATTTGAGCGGCCCGCACCGTATGCACTCGACGTTACGCCCGGCGATGTGGAGCAGGTGCAGGGCGAGGCGCTCACCATTGAAGCTGCGCTTACCGATCGCATCGACGACACCCGGCCCGAATCGGTCGTCGTTGAGATGGACACGCCCGAGGGCACCCGCACGCAGCGCATGACCGCCCGCAACGAGGCTTCTACGTGGACGCTCAACCTGCCCAACGTGCGGTCGAGCTTTACATATCGGGTGCGCACGCCCGAAGTCACCTCGCCCGAGTACAGCGTCAGCACGGCCACGCGTCCGCTGGTGCGCGGGCTTAACGTGACGGTCGATCCGCCTGCTTACACACAAGAAGAGACCGAGCGCCTTGCGCCTAACACGGGCGATGTGGCGGCGCTGCGCGGGAGTGCTGTGTCGGTAGAGGCGACTCTTGGCGGTGGACCGATGACGGAGGCGGTGCTGCGCTTCGACGATGGCACAGAGCGTCCGATGGAGCTTGAAGGCGACACAGCTACGGCGACCTTCACCGTGCACCAATCGGGTAGCTATCATATCCATCTGCGCAACGAAGAAGACGTAGCCAACCCCGACCCGGTGCAGTACGACGTGACGGCGCGTGCCGACCAGCCGCCGCGCGTGTCGTTCGAGGCGCCGGAGGCAACGGCGCCGCTCGAATCGGATCGTGTGGCGGATCTGGCGCTGCGGCTGCGCGACGACTTTGGCTTCTCGCAGCTGCGGGTGCACTACCGGCTCGACCGGGGCGACCTTGACCGCGACAATGCCGATACCGAAGACACAACCTACGAATCCTTCGACATTCCGCTGGAACGCCCTGCACAAGCTGAACAGCAGGTTGAACACACCTGGATGGTCGTGCAAGAAACTGGCTTCGACCTGATGCCAGGCGACGAGGTGGTGTACTATGCCGAAGTGTTCGATAACGACGCCGTGGCCGGGTACAAGTCGGCTGAAACCGCCACGCAACGCCTGCGCGTGCCTACCGCTGCCGACCGGTATGCCGAACTCGACCGCTCGCAAGACGATACCGAAGAGTCGCTTTCATCGGTTCGGGAGCAGTCGGACGCGATGCGCGAGCAGTTTGAACAGCTGCGCGACGAGGTGCGGCGCACGCAAGAGGCCTCGTGGGAGGACCAGTCGCAGGCCGAGCGCATGCGCGAGCAGCAAGAAGCCATGAGCAATCAGGTCGAAGAGGCGGCGCGCCAGATGGAAGAGGCCACGCGGCAGATGGAGCGTGAGGGGATGGGCCGTGAGGAGACGCGCGAAATGTACCGCGAACTGCAAGACGTCATCAGCGAGATTAACGATCCGGAGATGCAAGAGGCGCTCCGCAAGATGCAGGAAGCCATGGAGTCGATGGACTTCCAGCAGATGCAGGAGTCGATGTCGGAGGCCGAGGACAACATGGATTCGTATCAGGAGCGTCTGGAGCGGGCCATGGAGCTGTTCGAGCGCTTGCGGGGGCAGCAGAAGCTTGACGAGATGAGCGACCGCGCCGAGCAGCTCCGCGAAACCCAGGAATCTATTCAGTCGGATACCGAGGAAGCCGAGCAAGCGGCCAATGAGCGTCCCGAGGCGACCGAAGAGCACGCCGATACCGCCGAACAGCTCCAGGAGCAGCAGGAGCGGGCTCGCGAGCGCATGGAGGAGCTGCAAGAAGCGATCGACAGCATGAACGACACGCTCGCCGACACGCCGGGCCTCTCTCAAGAGGATATGGAGGCGATGCAGGAGCAGATGAATGAATCCGACATCCAGGAGCAGATGGAGGCTGCTGCCGAATCGCTTGGCGACCAGGATATGCAGTCGGCACAATCGTCCCAACAACAGGCGCAGGACGGACTGGGCGAGATGTCGTCGTCGCTTAGCCAGATGGGGGAAAGCATGGCGCAGGGCCAGCAGTCGATTAATGCGGAGGGCATCTGGTATGCCATTGAGAATGCGCTGTGGCTGTCTGAGGAGCAAGAGCGCTTGCGTGCTGAGGTCAACCGGCTCTCCAGCGATGGCGCGCAGCTTCGCTCGCTCGTTCAGTCGCAGCAGCGCCTGCGCACCGGGCTCGAAACCGTGGGCGACTCGCTCTCGGCTGTGGCGCGTAGCACACCGCAGCTCTCGCGCGTGGTGCGCGAAAAGCTTGGAGCCGGACTCAACGCGATGCAAGAAGCGGTAAATCAACTGGATGAACGCAACGGCAACCAGGCGCGTCCGGCGCAGACCGAGTCTATGACGCATCTGAACGAACTGGCCCAGCTGCTCTCGGATGTGCTCGATCAGATGCAGGGCGGGGGCCAGGGCAGCGGCGGCATGTCGATGGACCAGATGATGCAGCAGATGCAGCAGATGACGGGCGATCAGCAGGCGCTGAACCAGGCGCTGCAGGAGCATCTGGAGAACGTAGGCGGCGAGCGGCTAAGCGTAGACGAGGAGGAGCGCCGCGAGCAGCTCCGGGCGCAGCAGCAGCAGATGCAACAGCAGATGGAGTCGCTCAGCAACGAAGACGCTGCCGAAAGCATGATGGGCGACCTGGATCGTATTGCGGATGAGATGGAGCAGTCGCTCGACGAGATGGAAACCCCGCGCAACGAACGCGACTTGCTCGACCGCCAGCAGCGCATCGTAACGCAGATGCTGGAGGCGCAGCGGGCGCTGCAATCGCAAGGACAGAGCGAGAGCCGCCAGGGGCAGTCTGTTACGGAGGTCGAGCGCCGCCGCTCGCCCGATGAACTGCCGCCCGAAGAGGCCGAAGAGGTGCTGCGTCAGGGCGTGCTGGATGCGCTGGAGGGCGGCTACAGTTCGGAGTATGAGGCGCTCATCCGGCGGTACTTTGAGGCGCTGGAAGAGGAGTAGGTGTGGACGGGTGGAGGTGTGGACGGGTGGGGGCATTCTGGGTATGCCCTTGCACGGCTGCGATACGTGCGGGGGGATACGCATGAGTGTCACGCCCAGACGAGAGCCCGCATGGAGATGCGATGCCTTCGGGGTCTGCATTGGAATGAAGGAATGAGCGGTCGGCTGTGTATCCCTCTACAAACCAGATGGCTACGGCGCACCAAACCCGTACGAGCCACGGCGCAAGAGAGCCAGGAAGAAGGGCACGCCGCAGATTGCTGTTAGGATGCCGACGGGCAGTTCTTGCTCGGGCAGCAGGGTGCGTGCGGCCAGGTCGGCCCATGTTAGAAAGAGCGCGCCCCCCACGAAGGAAAACGGCACCACCCGCCGGTGTGCCACGCCCGAGAGCAGGCGTACGGCATGCGGCACAATGAGTCCGACAAACCCAATGGCTCCTGCCACGGCCACGAGCGTGCCCGTCATGAGTGCAGCCAGGAGAATAAGGGCGCGTTTCAGGCGCTCCACGGGGATGCCCAGGTGGTAGGCCGACTCCTCGCCAATGAGCATGGCATCGAGCGGGCGTGCCAGCACGAACAGAAAGGCGGTGCCGGCTATGGTGGTGATGAGTGGAGGAAGCAGATCGCCCCATTGCGTGCCGCTTAGGGAGCCCAGTAGCCAGAAGAGCACGGCGCGCAGCTTGCCCGGATCGGGCGAGGAGAACGTGATGAACGACGTGATCGACGCCATCAGTGCCGACATGGCGACGCCGGCCAGCAGCAGCCGGGTTACGCTGAGCCGTGTGCCGGTGTAGGCCACCACGTATACGATGGCAATAGACAGCAAGCCGCCCAGGAAGGCCGCCAGAGGCATGGACAACATCTGCCCAAGCAGCGGGGGGAGCAGTCCGAGGTAGAAGAGCGATGCGCCTGCCGAGGCCCCGCTGGAGATGCCCAGAATGTACGGCTCGGCCAGCGGATTGCGCACGAGCGCCTGCATGGCTACGCCCACCACGCTGAGGCCGCCCCCTACGAGTAGAGCCAGCAGCACGCGGGGCAGCCGCAGGTCCCACACGATACGCGCTGCAACCGGGTCGGGCGGCGAGAGCGACGCTGCGCCCCCAAAGAGGGCTGCTGTGCGATAGGTGAGAACGTGATAGGTGGCCGACAGCGATACGGCGGTGCTTCCTATCGAAAGCGCGACTCCCAGTGTACCCAGGATAGCCCCTGCTAATCCAATAGAACGTAACGCAGTGCGCATAAATTGGAAGGAAGCTTGGGGAGACGCACGCCAGCTACGGCGATACGGGTGAGGGGGGATTCGGAAGCGGCTGGTCGGGATGCAGCAGCGTGGCGATGCGATACGCGCCCTGCACCACGCGCGGTCCGGGCCGCGACACGAGGGCGGCGTCTACCGTGTACACGCGGTCGTTCTGGAGCGCAGGCACCGTGTCCCACGTAGGATGCAGCCGTAGCAGATGGTCGGCGGGGGCCTCGGCCTCGAACAGTCCAATGATAACATCGGGCGCTTCTTGCAGGACGAACTCCTCGCTCAGGGTGGGAGCGGCGCTCTCGAAGTGATCGGTGATGCTTGTGCCGCCAGCCGCTTCAATGAGGGCGTGCACGTAGCTGGGCCCGCCGAATGCATAGAGCGTCTCATCGCCCACAAGAACGAGCACGCGCGGACGGTCGAGGGGCTCGGTGGTGGAGCGCAATCTATCGAGGGCCTGGCGGAGCGTATCGGCGCGGGCCTGGGCGGTCGATTCGGTGCGTAAGAGGGTGCCGAGCGTCTCGATGCTGGCAAAGATGTCGTCCACCGCACCGAACGAGAAGAAGTACGTGGGCACATCCATCTGCGTGAGCGGATCCGCATCGCTGGGGCTGTTCACCTGGTCGGTGGCGAGGACCAGGTCGGGGGTGTGCTGAACGAGCGCCTCATAATCGACAGGCAGCGTCTGGATGCGGGGCAGCGTGTCGACCACCGCAGGCGGATAGTCGTCGGATACCGTGACGGCGGCCAAACGACTGGCGCCGCCGGCGGCTACGGTAAGTTCGGTCAGATTCGGGGCCAGCGGCACGACCCGATGTGCCGTGTCGGGCACGGCCACGGAGCGGTCGAGCGCGTCGGTCACTGTGCGTTCAGAAGGCGGGTCGGTTTCACATCCGGCGCATACAAAGAGCAAGGTAAAGAGCAGACTCCCTATCGCCAATGGAGTAAAACGACACGTCCGGAAAAAATCTCTCATTTAGATGAACAACACAGACATGAAAAGGTAAACTTTGCGACTTCTTTAGGGCTCGTCATCGCACGGCCAGCACGCAATCGGTTCGTTAATTCTATCCTGGCGTCTTTTCTCTCCTTAATCCGACTGTTGTTATGCAAAAACGTGTCTTTATTGTTGACGACGAACCTAA
>NZ_JAWOAR010000194.1:0-8709 GCF_046498435.1 Longimonas sp.
GGGGCAAGGCGAGGAGCTATCTGCTAACTGAGCAGGAGATGGTTCGACTGCGCTCACCATGACATCTTTTTTTGAAGGGGGAGGGTCGCCTGTTCAGCACAACACTCCTTAATTGATTGTCATCTTGAGCGAAGCGGCTCCCCCCGGGAGACGCGGAGTCCTGACACGAGCGAAGCGACTGATGAACGCAGTGAATAAAGATCTCCCCCGCGCTCAGCACAGCCCACCACCCGCCAGGCTTCTGCTAACTGAGCGGGAGATGGTTCGGCTACGCTCACCATGACAGTTCGTGCGGGGGTATGTTATTCCGAGCAAGAAGCCTGCTCAGTCCACCTTCACCTCAATGGGCTCATAGTGCACCTCCGCAAAGTAGCCGCGCTTGATGACGATGTGGCCTTTGCCGCCACGATTGGTAATGTCGTACTTGGTCGTGCGCACAATCTCTTCGCGTCCGTTGTTGGTGACGACCGTGAGCCCGTCGCGAGCCGCATCCGAAAGCGTAGCGCCCAGGAGACGGTCGTCGTCCTGAATCCGCATGCCAATGACGCCCTTTGCGGGGCCCTTGTACACCGACACCTGCTCGACCGGGAAGATCAGCACGCGTCCGCCGTGCGAGGCAGCACAGACGTGCTCGTGGCCCTGCGCCAGCATCGCCCGCACCACCTCGTCATCATCCTCCAGCCGCATAAACATGCGTCCGGTGCGGGTTGAGGGCTCCATAAAGCCTTCGACCGTGAAGCGCGTGGCCTGGCCTGTTTTGGTGAGCGCCACGACGTAGGGCGGATGCGGCTCTTCGTCCTCGGCCACGCCGTTTTCATCGAAGAGCTGCTGCTGATCGGGCTCCTCCGGACGCCCCGGCGGCAGGGCGCGGTCATCATAGCTTACGACGCCCACCACGCGCTCCCCGTCATCGAACGAGAAGAGCTTCTGCACCGGATCGCCGTATCCGGTCGTGCTCGGAATGTCGTTGATGCGCACGGTGTAGCAGGTGCCGTAGTTCGTGAAGAAGCCCACCGTGGCGCGGGTGGAGCCTTCGAGCACCCAGCCGACTTCGTCGCCGTCGCGCACGCGAATCGATTCGATATCGGAGTAGGAGCCCTGGCGCTTCACCCAGCCGTCGCGCGTCACAATGACGTAGGCGTCGCTCTCAATGATGTAGTCGGCCTCGGTGTACTCGATGGCGGCATCGGGCCCGCGAATCTCGCTGCGGCGGTCGTCAGTGTAGTCGGACTTCACCTGCACCAGCTCCTCGCGGACCATATCCCACCGCGCCGATTCATTATCGAGCAGCGCACGAATTTTGGCAGCGCGGGTGCGTTTGGCCTCCAGCTCCTCCTCAATGGCCTCGATCTCCATTTGAGAAAGGCGGTAGAGCTTGGTGTCGAGCACCGCATCGGCCTGCGTTTTGTCGAGCCCAAACCGGTCCATAAGACGCTCCTGCGCATCCTTTTTGTTGGTGGAGGCGCGGATCATGGCAATGGTTTCGTCGAGCGCGTCGAAGATGGTTTCGAAGCCCTCCAGCAAGTGGATGCGCTTCTCCAGCTTCTGCAATTCATGCTTCAGCCGCCGCGTGACAACTTCCAGCCGAAACTGCAAGAAGTGCTGCACAATGGTGCGCAGATTCACGCGCTCAGGCGTGCCCACGTCAGCGCGCTCAGTCGGCACCAGGCACGTCATATTGACGTGGAAGCGGTGCTGCAACTGCGTATGCTTGAAGAGATACGCCATGGCCGCCTCGGCGTCGGAGCCGCGCTTCAGTTCCAGCACAATGCGCACATCGTCGGTCGACTCGTCGCGCACGTTCGAGAGCTGCGGCACGTTCTCATCGGCGATGTGGTCGGCAATGGACTCCACAATCTTGCTTTTGTCGACCCCGTACGGCACCGACTCGATGGTCGCGCGGGTTTTTCCTTTCATGCGGTAGCTACCGCGCATCTCAACGGTCCCCTTGCCGGTGGAATAGATCTCGCGCAGTTCCTCCTCGGTGTTCAGGATAGCCCCCCCGGTAGGGAAGTCCGGCGCGGGCACGTGCTGCCAGAGTGCTTCGGCAGTGGCGTCGGGATCGTCGATCAGATGCAAGCAGGCATCCACAACCTCACCCAGGTTGTGCGGCGGGATGTTCGTGGCCATGCCCACCGCAATGCCACTCGCACCGTTCACGAGCATGTTGGGCACTTTCGCGGGCAGCACAACCGGCTCGGTGAGCGTGCCGTCGAACGTGTCGCGGTACTCCACCGTGTCCTGTCGCAGCTCGGTGAGCAGTTCCATGGCCAGCGGCTGGAGCTTGGCCTCGGTGTAGCGCATCGCGGCAGGGTTATCGCCGTCGAGCGAGCCGAAGTTGCCGTGGCCGTCGACCAACGGCGCACGCAAGGAGAAATCCTGCGCCATGCGCACCATCGCGTCGTAGATGGCCGTGTCGCCATGCGGATGGTACTTCCCCATCGTCTCCCCCACAATAGTGGCACTCTTGCGGTGGCGCCCGTCGGGGTAGAGGTTCAGGTTGGTGAACATGGCATACAGGATGCGCCGCTGCACGGGTTTGAGCCCGTCGCGGATGTCGGGCAGTGCGCGGCTTGTAATAACGGATAATGCATAGTTGAGATACCGCTTGCGCGCGGTTTTGTGCAGCGAGATCGACTCAGTCTCCGGCATAGAAGGCTCTAAATAACGGCTATAACAGATGCGGATGAACGCGTGCTTTTGTCAACGAGCCGTAGCACAGGCGGTTGCAGCATGAGGCAGCAGCACTGCGTGAAGTGTCGATTCGGGATCGCGTTTTATCGTTTTATAGTTGACCCGGAGTCAGACAAAGCAGATTCAGGCAGAAACCAAAAAACCTACCGAAGCCTTCCTACTGTCGTGTCACAGGTCAATCTTAGAGTAGTAACGCACCTCTCTTACATGCTGTCATCTTGAGCGAAGCGGCTCCACCAAGGAGACGCGAAGTCCTGACACGAGCAAAGCGACTGATGAACGCAGTGAATAAAGATCTCCTACACGCCCGGCACAACCTCTCACCCGCCAGGCACCCGCCAACCGAGCGGGAGATGGTTCGACTGCGCTCACCATGACAGGCTTCGTGGGAGGATGATTGCAGGGAAACCATCAAAATGCGAACTGGCAGCGCACTACGCCCCGACGTGGCACATTTCCCGTACAGACCAACTGAACCGTATCTGTGAGGCAGCGTACAGAACGGTTGCATTATGCTGTTGCCTGTTGCCCATCAACCTGTTCGTCCTATGGAGCCGATTCAAGACATTAATATTCTGGACACCGAGCTGCGCCGCGAGCGTGCTCAGGAGAACGACGACATCGATACCGACGACCTCGACCGTCCGAAGATGGCCGGGCACGAGACCGCTGGCGCGCGGCAGGTTTACATTGAAACGTACGGCTGCCAGATGAACGTGTCGGATTCGGAGATCGTGGCATCTGTCCTCGAAAATGGCGGCTACGGGTTAACCCATGATGTTGAGGAGGCCGATGTGGCGCTCATCAACACATGCGCCATCCGCGAAAATGCCGAACAGAAGGTGCGCCGCCGCCTCGACATGCTGCGCGCCAAAAAGCGCAAGCGCGACCGTCCGATGATGATTGGCGTGCTCGGATGCATGGCCGAACGCCTGCGCGAGAAGCTCCTGGAGCAAGAAAAGCGCGTCGACCTGGTAGTGGGGCCGGATGCGTATCGGGATCTGCCCCGTCTGTTGCATGAGGCGGATTCGAGTGGCCAGGCCGCGGTGAATGTGCAGCTCTCGAAAGAAGAGACGTACGCCGACCTCTCGCCGGTGCGATACGATTCGAATGGCATCTCGGCTTTCGTCTCCATTATGCGCGGCTGCGACAACATGTGTGCCTTCTGCGTGGTGCCCTTTACGCGCGGACGTGAGCGCAGCCGCCCCGTATCCACCATTCTGCGCGAGTGCCAGGAACTGGTCGACCAGGGCTACAAGGAGGTGACGGTGCTCGGCCAGAATGTAAACTCCTACCACTACACCGACGACGACGGCACCGACGTGTCGTTTGCCGAACTGCTCGACCGCATCAGTCAGGTGTCGCCCGAGCTGCGCATCCGCTACTCCACGAGTCACCCGAAGGACTGCTCCGACGAGCTGCTGAAGGTGCACGCTAAGCGGCACAACGTGTGCAATTACATCCACTTGCCGGTGCAGCACGGCAACACTGAAGTGCTCGACCGCATGCGCCGCACGTACAGCCGCGAGCAGTACCTGGACCTGGTGGATCGCGCCAAGGCGCTGTGCCCGGGCATCTCGCTGTCGACGGATATCATTGCCGGATTCTGCGGCGAAACTGAGGCGCAGCACCAGGACACGCTCTCCCTCATGCGCGAGGTGGAATACGATCACGCTTACATGTTCAAATACAGTGAGCGTCCGGATACGTACGCCGCCCGCAAGCTTGAGGACGACGTGCCCGAGGATGTGAAGCAGCGTCGCCTGGAGGAGATCATTACGTTGCAACGGAGCATATCGGAGGTGCGCAACGCCAACGAGATCGGGCGCAAACACACTGTGCTCGTGGAGGGCCCGAGCAAGAAGAGCGACGCCCAACTCTGCGGACGCACCGACACGAACAAGATGGTGGTGTTCGACCGCGAGGACTACGAGAAAGGCGAGTACGTCAACGTGCGCATCGTCGACGCCACCTCGGCTACGCTCATCGGCGAAGCGCTGGGCCGCACCACGCTGCAAGAGGAAGCCGAGCGGCTCGTGGTGGGGTGAGCGAGGAGATGGGGGATGGCGGGCGCGGTTCACCCTTCGATGCCTCCATACACCAACGAACCATGCGGGGTTGGCATAAAGGGGCTACCTGATCTTGAAAGCACCGGGTACCCGGAGACGAAAAGCGCCGTTGTGGCGCAGACGTCTCCGGCGGTGCCCAACAGAAAATCACGTACCGCTGGCCCCTATGCGAATACGACAGGTTACGAGACGGGCGCTTCTGCGGAGCGGCGGTTCCGGTAGGTCATGTACGACACGGCAAGAATCGTCAGTGCAACCAACGGCATCATCCGGGCCATCACCGGGTCGCCTACCGCCGTATGGGCAATGAAGGCGGATACAAATGACACAATGAATCCGAAGTAAGCCCACTCTTTCAGGAAGTGGGGCACCGGCGCTAAGAGCGCAACAACGCCCAGCAACTTCGCGATGCCCAGCTCAATCCGAAAATATGCGGGGAAGCCCAGATTCTCAAACGAAGCCGCAATGTCGGGTGAGGTAAAGTACATGTAGGCGGACCCGGCCATCATGAGCGATAGCAAGCCGGTGCTAATCCAGTAGGCATAGTCGCGTGCAGTCATAACAAAAATCAGGGTGCGTGATGAAAAAGCGATTACAGTCAACTCTGTGCATCTCAACACAAGATGCGTTACAGATGAGCCACGAGCGCACCGCCCCACGGCCTGAACCCCCTCTGCGGGTGCGCCGTTAAGCGGATGTCGTTCTTTTTCCATCCAACCGATGCTGCCCATGTCTTCCCCCACGCCCTGGACGGTCTACAAGTTCGGCGGCACCAGTCTGGCCGATGCCGACCGCCTTCAGCACGTCGCCACGCTCATCCAGCAGCACGAAGGCCACTGCGCCGCGGTTGTGTCGGCCATGGGCGGCACTACCGATGCGCTGATGGCCCTCACCGACACTGCACATCCTCACGCCGAGCGCATGCGTCAGCTGGATGGGCTGCGGGATGCTCAGCACGCTCACATCCAGGCGGTGCTTACAGGCGGCGCGGCCGGGCGCATGACCGATGCGCTCAACGAAGATGTGCAGACCATCCGCGATGTGCTGCACACCACGCAGCTGCTGGGCACCGTCTCCGACACCGCCCGCGACCTAATTGCCGGTTTTGGCGAGCTGTGGAGCGCTCGTCTGCTGTCGGCAGCGCTGCAAGAGGCAGGCACCTCGGTGTCCATGCTCAACGCTCGCGAGGTGATCGTTGCCACGCACGGCGACATGGGGCCGACCATCGACTGGGAGGCGACTCGTGCGCGCTGGACCCGCTGGCATGACGATCATGCGGATGCGGAGATGCTCGTTGTGACCGGGTACATCGCGTCTACCCCGCAGGGCACGCCCACCACGCTGGGCCGCAACGGCAGCGACTTCTCGGCGGCGATTATGGCGTCGTTGTTGGAGGCGGAGGCCGTGCACATCTGGACCGACGTAGACGGCGTTATGACCGCCGACCCGCGCCTGGTGCCCGACGCGCAACGCCTCGATGCCATCTCGTATCAGGAGGCCATGGAGCTGGCTTATTTTGGCGCCAAGGTAATCCACCCGCGTACGCTGGCCCCGGCCTTCGACCGCGAGATTCCCATCCACATCCGCAACACGTTTTCGCCTGAAGATCCAGGCACGCGCATCCACCTGAACGGCGAAACGGACCGCCCGGTGAAAGGCTTTGCCACGATTAACGACCTGGCCCTTGTGAACCTGGAGGGCTCGGGCATGATGGGCGTGCCGGGCATTGCTCGGCGACTCTTTAGCGCGCTGGAAGCCGCCAACGTGTCCGTCGTCGTTATTTCGCAGGGCAGTTCCGAGCACTCGATCTGCTTTGCGGTGCCGCAACCCCAGGCCGATGCTGCCCGAAAAGCAGCACAGGATGCCTTCTACGCCGAGATTCATCAAGGGCACCTGCATCCCGTGCAGGTCACCGACAACTGCAGCGTGCTTGCGGTGGTGGGCGACCGCATGGCGGGCACGCCGGGCATTGCTGCCACGTTCTTCGGCGCTCTCGGACAGGCGGGCGTAAACGTGCGGGCCATGGCGCAGGGCTCATCGGAGCGCAACATCACCGCGGTCATTGACGGGGCCGATGCCACGAAAGGGCTGCGCGCCGCCCATGCCGGGTTCTACCTCTCGAACCACACGCTCTCGGTCGGTATCATTGGGCCGGGCAACGTGGGCGGGGCGCTGCTTGAGCAGCTGGATGCGCAGACCGAGCGGCTTCGCACCGAGCAGCGCATCGACATCCGCGTGCGTGGCATTGCCAACAGCAGCTATATGGCGCTGGATGAGAAGCGCCTGGACCTTGACGGCTGGCAAGATGCAATCCGCGAGCAGGCGCATCCGAGCGATCTCGACGCGCTGGCCGACCACATCCAGACCGACTACCACCCGCACGCCGTGCTCATCGACTGCACGTCGAGTCCGGCTGTGGCGGCGCGGTACGAACGCTGGCTGCGGCGCGGCATTCACGTCGTGACGCCCAACAAGAAAGCGAGCACCGCTCCCCTAAATGCGTTCCGGGCGTTGCAAGAGGCGCGGCGCTCTGCCTCCGCCCGCTACCTGTATGAAACCACGGTGGGCGCGGGACTACCCATCATCCAGACGCTGAACAACCTGATTGAGACCGGCGACCGCGTGTTGCGCATTGAGGGTATTCTGTCGGGTACGCTCTCGTATCTCTTCAATGCATTTGACGGCGAGCGCGCGTTCTCCGATATTCTGCGGGAGGCGAAGGCCAACGGCTTCACCGAACCCGATCCGCGTGACGACCTGTCGGGCATGGACGTAGCCCGCAAGGTGGTCATTCTGGGCCGCGAAATGGGCCTCGACATCACGCTCGACGACGTCGCCGTAGAGAGTCTTGTGCCCGATGCGCTCACCAATGGCTCGGTCGATGACTTCATGGCAGGGCTGCCCGAGCACGACGATGCCATGACCAACATCCTGCGCGAGGCCCGCGATGCCGGACAGGTGCTGCGGTTTGTGGGGGCGGTCGACCACACGGGCGAGGCGTCGGTGCGCCTGGGCCGCTACGACGATGACCACGCGTTTGCGCGCATCCACCGCACGGACAATATCGTGCAGTTCCGCACCGAACGCTATAACGAGAATCCGCTCATTGTGCAGGGCCCCGGCGCCGGGCCCGACGTCACCGCCGCAGGCGTGTTTGCCGATCTCTTGCGCCTTGTGGAGGCGTGAGGCAGAATTGCATGCTCTTGATCTGTAACGATGCAGCGCGCTGCATCGCTACGGCATTGTAAAACACATCACAATACAACCAACATGCCGCCTAATCCCGAACCCACCACTGACCCCATTACCACCACGGCTACGGCCCTTTCCCCCGGATCCATCGGCAATGTGGCGGTGGGATACGATGTGCTGGGGGGCGCCTTTGATGCGGTGCACGACCGCGTGCGCATCGAGCGGATCGAGACGCCCACTGTCGAGATCGCGTCGATTACCGGATGCGTGACAGAACTGCCGCGCCGCCCCAAGGCCAACACCGCCACGGTGGGCCTGCTGGCGCTTATTGCGGATCGTGACCTGCCGTATGGCTTTCGCGTGCACATCCACAAAGGCATTCCGTTAAGCTCAGGCATGGGGGGATCCGCCGCTTCCGCTGTAGCCGCCATGAAAGCGGCGCAGGTCCTGGTCGATCCGCCACTGACCAACGACGAGATGCTGCACTACGCCTTGCAGGGCGAACAGATTGCCAGCGGCGCGATGCACGGCGACAATGTGGTGCCTATGGTCTATGGAGGACTCGTGCTCACGCGCAGCCTGGATCCGCTCGATGTGGTGCCCATTCCGGTGCCCGAGAACCTGTATGCTGCGCTGGCGCATCCGCATATGCAGATCTCGACCCGCTCGGCCCGCGCCGTGCTGCCCGAGGCCGTGCCTGTGCCCATTGCTGTACAGCAGAGCGCCAACCTGGCTGCGCTCGTGGCCGGATGCG
>NZ_JAWOAR010000290.1:0-11777 GCF_046498435.1 Longimonas sp.
AGCAGTTCGCCAAGGTCGATTACGCCTACGCCTCCACCGTACACAAAGCGCAAGGCTCTACCTTCGACACCGTTTTTGTGGACTACCGCGACTTGCAGGTCTGTCGGGGGCCCGAGCAGCATGCCCTGCTCTATGTGGCCGTAACGCGGCCCTCGCGCCGCCTCGCTATGCTCGTGTAGCCGCGCAGCTTCACCTCAAAGACGGATTGTATAGGGGGGATACAGAGCGTCGGAGCTGCGCCATTACGTCGTCTCAGGCGTTGAAGTCTCTGCATCCACCTGAACCGGATCGACACCACGCCACGTGGCAATCTGCTCCACAATCTGACGCCGTACGTGTGCGCGGAAGGCATCGACATCGGTAAGCCCCTCGGCGACCGGATCGACCGGCGGGAGCACCTTTACGCGCATGGTCTGCGGACTGGTGCGAAAGACGAGGCTGTGCTTGGGAAGCGCGTCCTGTGTGCCATCCACAGCGATGGGCACCACCGGTACGCCTTCGTTGATTGCGAGCCGAAAGGCGCCGCTGGCAAACGAGTGTACGCGCCCGTCGCGCGAGCGGGTGCCTTCAGGGCATAGCATTACGCTGCACCGGTGCCGGAGGTAGTGGCGGGCTTTGTCGATTACAGCACTGCGGCTTTCGGAGTCGCGCCGGTCCACGCAGATATCGCCCGACATGCGCAGCAGCCAGCCTGCTACGGGCAGATCGAATAGCGCTTTCTTCGCGACCCACTTCATCTCCCACGGCAGCCGCGATACCACCGGCGGGTCGGCCTGCGACAGGTGGTTGCTCACCACCACGTACGGATGGCGCGGTGTGGGCAGTTCGCCTTGCGTTTCAACGTTCCAGAACGGATTCAAATAGGTCATCATCCGCCCCAGAATACGAAGGGAATAGCCACTGCGGTGGAGGGCCGGATCGCGGTCGGTAAGACGTACCACTGCCATCACCGGCAGCCACGCGCACAGGAGCAGCGCCGTGGAGGTCCACACCCAGGCTGAAAGAAGATAGTCGCGCATGGTGAATCACCAAGCCAAATACAGAGCACACGCACAAGGCGGAGCCGGTGGCGTGTGCAGCGAACGATGCCTTGTGTACGGCATGCGTCCGGCCTTCGTTCGGGAACAGAGTAGATGCTACAGGTTGGATGCCCCCGACCCGCCGTCAATCGGAATGGCGGCGCCGTTGATGTAGCCCGACAGCGGCGACGACAAAAACGCCACCGTGTGCCCCAGCTCCATCGGATCGCCAATGCGCTGCAGCGGATTGCCCGCCCCCCAGTCCGCGAGGCCCTCCTCGTAGCTGTCGTAGTCGCCACGCTCCATGGCCTGCGCAATGAGTTCGCGGATGCGGGCGGTTTCGTGTGCGCCCGGCAGCACCGCGTTGGTGCGCACCTCGGGGGCCAGCTCTTTCGAGAGCGTCTTTTCGAGTCCGATAACCGACATCCGCACCGAGTTGGAGAGCACCAGCGCATCGAGGGCCTCCTTCACACTGCGCGATGTGATCGTGACGATGGTGCCACCGCCGTCAGCTTTCAGATGCGGGGCGCAGTGCCGCACCAGCCGCACCACACTCATCACGAGCAGGTCGTAGGCGTCGTACCAGTCGGCGTCATCCGTATCCAAAAACGCCCCGCTCGGCGGGCCCCCGGCACTGGTTACGAGATGATCCAGCCGTCCGAAGGTGTCGAGTGTTGCATCCACCAGTCCTTCGAGGGCCTCCGCGTCGGTCAAGTCCGCCGGATGCGCCATCACCTCGCCGAGTGCTTCCGCCTCAATTTCTTCGCGAGCCGCCTCCAGTTTGGCCGTGTCGCGTCCGTTGATGACCACGTTCACGCCCTCGCGCGCCAGCGCCATTGCCGACGCCTTGCCGAGTCCGCTACTGGAGGCGGTGAGGAGAGCGGTGTTACCTGCAATGCCAAGATCCATAAGCCGTTGGGGGAATGCGTGTGGTATGGTTTCCTGGTGTTAACCGTTGTTGGTAATAGGGTTGCATGCGCACCGACTGCTATGAGGCCGACGAAGAGGCTTCGGCGAAGCGTTCATGGAGGGCCCGAAATCGCTGGGCAATGGCTACACGCTCCTCGCGCAGAAAGGTGACCAGGTCCTCATGCTTCCAGAACGCCGTACGCACCAGAATACGATCGCGATAGAGCACGAGGGTGCGGCGGTAGCTGAGAACGGCAAAGCCCGTTGGGGGGAGCAGTGCCACGTAAGCAACTCGCTGGAGCCAGTGCAGGTCGGTGTAGCGCCACAGTCCAATGCCAATGAGCATGTACGTGGCACCAAACAGTGCGATGCCCAGCACGAAGTACGCAAACCCACGCACAGCCTCGTTGTCGAAGCGCCGGGCCGTGAGTTTAGTGCTCAGGTACGGCACGGCATTGTGCACAAAGCCAAACGCGACTACGGGAGCCATCAACACAGCATACAGCGTCATACGCAGGCGCAGCAAGCGTTCGTGCGGCTCCGCGAATGAGTGCGAGAGCACGTAGCGCAGTCGGGTTTGGCTTGCGTGATCCTTGTAGCGTTCCACGCGCGTTCGAAGATCGCGCAGGGCATCGGGGGCATGAGACACAGCCCAGCGTAGCACATCGTAGATGCGTGCGCGATGCAGCATGCGCTGTTCAAAGGCAGCACTGTCTGTGGGCGTGGTACGCCAGTACCACTGCATGAGCCAACGCAGTGCGCGTTGCCCGTATGAAAGAGACTCCGACGAGGCGGGCGTCTGCTTCTTGCGGGTGTCCGCAGTCTGCAATATCTCCGACAGATCTTCGGCCAGTTGCCCTGCCTGGCGGTCTTCAATGTGAACGGCCTGCGTGCGTAGCGCGGCCTGAATATCAGCTGTAAGCTGCTGCACAGCGGCCCGAGGATCGGTGCGGTACAACGCGCCATAATCAGCCACGCAGATAGGCGCGCCAAAGTGGAGGAGTACCGCTGCCGTGAGCAACTCGCGGCTTTCGAAGTTGATACCTACGGGGATAATGGAAAGCCCGAGCGCATAGTCGTTGCGCGCCTCAGCCTCCAGCGCCATACGCGCTGCGCCGGTACGCAAGGGGGCCACTTGGGCTGTAGGCGAGTTCTGTCCTTCTGGAAATATACCCACGCATCCCCCCGACTCAAACAGCTCGTACACTCGGTTGAATACTGTTCGATTGCGCGCACTGGCATGGCGGGTTTCCGCCGAGCGATAGATCGGGATGGCCCCCATCTGCCGAAAGAACCATGCTACCAGGGGGATGCGAAACAGACCGCTTCGGGCCAAATAGTGGATCGGGCGCGGAAGCGCTGTACTCATAAGTACAGAATCGAGAATCGAGCTGGGGTGGTTGGCCGCCAGCAGCACGGGGCCTGTATCGGGCACATGAGCACGCCCGGTAGACCGTACTTCTACAAAGTACAGGCGGTTGATGACCCGCAGAAGCCGAACCAGGATGGTATACAAGGTCATGCAAGTGCATCGCAAGCCGTAGAGCAGCGAACCGGAATGCAGTGTACGGAATGCAGTGTACGGAATGCAGCCGAAATCTGTCCGATAGAGCAGCAGCAAAGAACCATCTGCGTTATCTGGGCATACCATGAAACGACTATGCCAAAGCCTAATCTGTACAAAAAACACGTGCATGTACCGGACCATGGCATAGGCACGAGGGCCCCGTTACGCCGCGCCCAGGTTGGAAGCGGTTCCAGCGTGTGGTCTTCGCCCCGTTCGTATCGTCCACCCCACTTGAAGGAGCAAGGATTATTATGGATTCGAATACCGCCTCTGCAGAACCGGTATCTGACACGGCCCCCGACGAACAGTCGGCGTACGAGAAAGCTCCTGCGGACGGCCAGGAGGTTGATCCGCGGTGCATCCCGCAGAACTTGGAAGAGTCCCCCCCTGTGGGCGATGAGATCGACTACCCCGACTACGACGACGACCGTCACGAAATTTGGGGGACGCTTGTCGAGCGCCAGCTGGAGCAGTTGCCGTCGCGCGCGTGCGGCGCCTACATGCGCGGCCTCGATGTGCTCGATATTACGCCCAATCGCATCCCCAAGCTGAGCGCGCTCAGCCGCAAGCTGAACGAACAAACGGGCTGGGAGGTCGCCCGTATTCCGGGGCTGTTGCATGAGAAGGATTTCTTTACGCTATTGGCCAACCGCCAATTCCCTTCGACCGACTACGTGCGCGACTGGGACGAGCTCGACTATACGCCGGCCCCCGACTGCTTCCACGACATGTTCGGCCACATGCCGATGCTTACGCAGCCGGACTTTGCTGATTTCTATCAGCTCTTCGGTAAGGCTGCCCTCAACGCTGAGGGGGCCGACCGACCGCGCCTGGAGCGCTTCCACTGGTTTACCGTCGAGTTTGGGCTGCTTCACGAAGAGGACGAGACGCGTCTCTTCGGAGCAGGCATTGTGTCCTCGAACGAAGAGGTAACCCACGCGCTCTCGGATGAAGTGACCACGCATCCCTTTGACCCGGCGCACATTACGGAGAAAGACTACGAAGTGTACAACCTGCAAGATGAGCTCTTCGTGATGGACTCGTTCGAGCAACTGGTCGATGGCTTCCGCGACTGGACGAAGAGCCGAGGACTGCTGTAAACCGCAGATCCATTTCGCCGCGACCCGCAGACGGGTCGTCTAACACAGGCTCCCGGTGGGCTTCGCTATCAAGCGGGCAGGTCGGGAGCTTTTTGCGTGGAAAGGAAAGCCGGAGAGCCTGTTTGGGTTTTGGGTTGCAGCCCATCGGAGCCGCCCGGAGCCCAAAGTAAAAAATCAAAACAGGCCCATAAAGAAACTGCCTGGAGAAGCCCATTTCCCCGTCAAGCAGGGCAGCCTGCACAACGTCACATCCCCCACAACACGTGCCCTACAACAGAGTCATCGGGCTGATACGCGGGAAGATGCATTCATCGCATATCCACTTCATTCTGTTGCTTTTTCGCACGCAAAAAGAGAAAGGTTGCGATGCCGACTTTACTTTGGTCCTAAAAATCGTCACGTTATTGCAACAGATATGCAGTTGGCACGGCATGCGCTTGCGCACAGGCGACGGTGCACAGGCGACATGTGTCCGCTCGTACAGCCGTAATATAGATTCTCACCTTCTCATAGCGGATTCGACGATGAGCGACAAACCTAAAAATATATTTCGGATCGACATCGAACCCACTGCTGATAATCCGGATCGTCATCCCACCCACGGTTGGCAGGTACGTATCAAGCGGCAGAAGAAGCAGCACACGAAGTATTTTTCGGACAAGCGCTACGGGGGGAAAGACGAGGCGCTCGAAGAAGCCATTGCGTATCGCGATGAGCTCATTGAGGAGCTGCCCGATCCGATGGACCCGGTGCGACGATCTGCTGAAGCTCGTTCCAAAACCGGAGTCATTGGGCTGAACTTCTGCTGGAAAGACGACGGCAGCGGCACCTCAAAGCCGTACGTTCAGCTAAGCTGGCTGGAGGGCGACGGCACGCGCCGAAGTGCTGCCTACTCGGTGCGTAAGTGGAACCTGCGCCGGGCGGTGTGGAAGGCCTGCGTGCGTTTGCACAAAGCACGCGCCGAGCATCAAACCGGTGAGGTCGAAGAGGTCAATGACATGTTTCAGACCGCCTACCCAAACATCCGAGAGCAGTACAATGCCGGACCGGATGGCGAGGGGCTTCCCGAGTCGGACCAGGCGGCGCCCGAAAGCGCCGAAGCAGCTACAGCATAAGGCATTTCGGTAGCGGTTCAATGGTAAGTGATTGTCATGTGGGCTACATCATCGTAGTCCGCTTTGGCCCCGTCTTGTCTACCGAGCTTCGCCGAAGGCGTGATCTTGTGGACAGCTCCCCTTGGAAAAGGGTACGTGTTTAGCGACGTGCTGCCCAGGACGCTGGCCGTGCTCATCGCACTCGGTGCAGACCGCATTCGGTTTCCGCATGGGGCTCTGCTTTGCTGAACCTCCCTGCAAGCCAAGGTTCCCCGCAAGGTAAGTCTCCTTCTTCTCGACAGCCGTCGGGAGAGAGGAAGCAACGGTGAGGGGGCCTCCCTTCCAAGAACACAGCCCATCTGCCTCGACGGTTGAACGGGCGTAACGTTCGACGTAAGCACTCCCCCAGGCCGTTTATCGCTGACGCGTTTGTGGGTGAGTTTGTGGCGGGCGATAATCCCCGCATTCTAACCTTCTCCCCGGTATGTGTTTAGCGGGCCTCAATGATCGCCCGGGATATCCGCACCCCAGGAGTACTCGGTCGCGGTGCTCCCAGCGCTCCGCTCCTGATCCTGGGCTAAGGGAATTCCATAGCCGGGGACCGCTTGCGTCCCCGGTGCCCTATGAGCCGAATGCTATCGGAACTGCACGCGTCCCGGGCTACAAGTCGCTAAACAGGTACCTCCCCGGGGGAGAAGGAAGTTTGGAGTGAAAGGGAGTGCTCTTCTTCTGCTTACTTCTCTTCTTCTGCTTACTTGAAGTCTATTGCCAAATGCAGATACCACGGCGGAGCCATGCGACGAGGAGGCAGGCTGCATCCGGGGGCGGCTCTGTGCATCAAAAAAGATGCGGTTGATGGGTGGCGGACCGTCCCAGATCGTCGTTTCGGACGCTGAAGCCTCGTTACCGGATCGTGTCCGGTTTCGCTTGACACTGGAGGCGTTGGGGCGTTATCATTTGTACCGCATACACGTCGAGGCTGTGTTGTCGTGGCACGGCGGTTGCGTGAGGCGGAGTTTGTTGCCTGTCTCACGCGACGTCTCGGGGGAAGTCCGGTGGAACTCCGGCGCTGTCGCGCAACGGTGAAAGTCCGAATGCCCGCTTGACGCACGCTCAACGATGCCCGATGCATTGTGTCGGTCGTCGCACCCACGCGTCCTGGGATGCATGATCCGCACGCATGTTGCGGCAACGGATACGCTGTATCAACGTTGAACACCGCGTATACCAACTGCCGCTGCGTTTCGCGTATCTGATGCCTTGTGCGCCTGTTGGGTGTTCAAGGTTTTTCTACTTGCGGATACGCTGCTTATGTCCGATGCCCCAGCTTCCTCTCCGTCTCTCCCAACCGCCGCGGAAACCCGTATGGTGCGGGCCGTCTTTCCGGGCGACACCAATCACTACCACACGCTCTTCGGCGGCTCGGCGATGGCCTGGATGGATCAGGCCGCGTTCATCTGTGCCACGCGCTGGTGCCGCGCCAAAGTGGTGACCGTCCACACTGGCGAGATCGACTTCCAGCAGCCCGTGCCCGAAGGCACCATTGTGGAGCTGGTAGCGCGCGTGGTGCAGACCGGCACGTCGTCGATGTGTGTGCGCACGGAGATGTTCATCGAGCCAATGGATCAGTACGAACGCATTCTGGCGTGTACTGGCTCATTCACACTGGTTGCGCTCGGGGCCGACGACACGCCTACGCAGGTGCCTGCCCTGCGCGCATCTGATTCTGCGGATGGGCACGCTGTTGCAGACGAGCCGCCCGTTACCTCGTGACTGGTACGCGCTTCGAAGATGTGAGGGATGGTGCCTGAAGCATCATCTTTCGCTTTCCCTCTATTTCCTTATTTTCTTACGTGTTATGATTACTTCCTCGACCCTTGGATTTCCACGCATTGGTGCGCAGCGCGAACTTAAGAAAGCCGTAGAAGCGTACTGGGCGGGCGACCGCTCGCAGGCGGATCTCCACGACACAGCGCGCTCGCTTCGCCTGCGCCACTGGCAGCAACAGCAGGAGGCGGGGATCAATCACATCCCGTCGAATGATTTCTCGTTCTACGATCAGGTGCTTGACACCATCGCAATGGTCGGGGCGGTGCCGCCGCGCTTTGACTGGGACGGTGACCACGTTGACCTGGATACTTACTTCGCGATGGCGCGTGGCGTGCAGGAGAAGGAGGTGGATGCAAGCGATTCCGGCTCGGCAGGCGCCCCGGCCATGGAGATGACGAAGTGGTACGACACGAACTATCATTACATTGTGCCGGAGTTTGACGCGGAGCAGACGTTTTCGCTGTCCTCGACGAAGGCGATAGATGCGTACACTGAGGCCCGTGACGCGGGCATCGAGACGCGCCCTGTGCTGCTGGGTCCGGTCTCGTTTCTGCTGCTGGGCAAAATGCAGGCGCCGCATGCCGAGGTGCTCGAGCTGCTGGATGCCTTGCTGCCGGTGTACGCCGACGTGCTTCAGGGCGTGGCGGATGCGGGGGCATCTGCCGTTCAGATGGACGAGCCGCATCTCGTTATGGATCTCTCGGAGGCGGAGCGCCGGGCGTTTCGCCGGGCGTATGATGCCCTCTCCAATGCCGCAGATGTAGACCTGGCACTGACCACCTATTTCGGACGGCTGGGCGCGAACATGCAGACGGTGTTCGACCTGCCGGTGGATTCGGTGCATCTGGATCTGGTGCGGGCCCCGGGGCAGCTCCCCGAGGCGCTGGATCAGATTCCGGAGTCGATGCAGCTCTCGCTCGGGTTGGTCGACGGACGCAACGTGTGGCGCGCTGATCTGGATGCGCTGCACGACACGGTGCAGCAGGCCGTGGACGCACTTGGCACCGACCGCGTGCAGGTCGGGCCTTCGTGCTCGCTTTTGCATGTGCCGGTCGATCTGGACACCGAATCGAACCTTGACGACGAGGTGCGTCCGTGGCTGGCGTTTGCTGTGCAGAAGCTGGACGAGATTGCGGCGCTGGCCGACCAGGGCAACGGCGCGCCCGCTGATGCACAGGCGGCGTTTGCGGCCAGCCGTGAGGCTCGTGAGCAACGGTCGAACTCAGAACGCATCCACAATCCGGAGGTCCAAGACCGGGTCGCCTCGATCACGTCCAACATGAAGCGCCGCGATCATCCGCACGAGAAGCGGCGCGTGCTGCAACAGGAGCATCTGGATCTGCCGCTGCTGCCCACTACCACGATTGGCTCCTTTCCGCAGACGAGCGAAGTCCGAAAGAAGCGCGCCGCCCACAAACGCGGTGACCTGTTGAGCGCCGACTACGAGGCGTTCCTGGAGGATACGATCGCCGAGACGCTGGCGGTGCAGGAAGAGATTGGGCTCGATCTGTTGGTGCATGGGGAGCCGGAGCGCAGCGACATGGTGGAGTACTTTGGCCAGCAGATGACGGGCATCTTGTTTACCGAACACGGCTGGGTGCAGAGCTACGGCACGCGTTGTGTGCGTCCGCCCGTAATCTACGGCGATGTGGCGCGTCCCGAGCCCATGACGGTGCGGTGGCTGGCATATGCGCAGTCGTGCACCGATCAGCCGGTGAAAGGCATGCTCACGGGCCCAGTTACAATCCTGCAGTGGTCGTTTGTGCGCGACGACCAGCCGCGAGCGTCCACCTGTCGGCAGATCGCGCTGGCCATCCGCGATGAGGTAGCCGACCTCGAAGCTGCCGGGATCCAGGCCGTCCAGATCGACGAGCCCGCCTTTCGGGAGGGGCTGCCGCTGCGCGAGGCCGACGCGGGCGCGTATCTCGACTGGGCAGTGGAGTGCTTTCGGCTGGCCTCCGCTGGTGCCGACGATGCCACGCAGATCCATACCCACATGTGCTACTCGGCGTTCAACGACATCATCGACTCGATTGCGGCGATGGATGCCGACGTGATTTCGATTGAGGCCTCGCGCTCGAAGATGGAGCTGCTGGAGGCGTTCGATCGATTTGACTATCCGAACGAGATTGGACCCGGCGTCTACGACATCCACTCGCCGCGCGTGCCATCTGTCGAGGAGATCGAGACGCTTATCGAGAAGGCGCTCGACGTGCTGGAGGCAGAGCAGCTCTGGGTCAACCCCGACTGTGGACTCAAGACGCGGCGCTGGGTCGAGGTGAAACCGGCGCTTGCCAACATGGTGCAGGCTGCTCGCAATATGCGTGTGGCGGTTGCGGCATAGCGGAGATGCCTTGGCTCACAGTACCCGACAAAGAAAGGCCGCGGTCAATCCAAAGCGATGGAGGAAACGGGCCTGTAGCCGGAGATGAGAAGCACCGCTCGGCGCGGACGTCTCCGGCGGGGATGGCGAGGGGGCACGGAGATCCAGGATTCAGTATAGGCAATGTATTGCCCAACTTTGGCTATCAGATGGGATTCGGGGGCAAGGCAGACTGGATCCTGAATCAAGTTCAGGATGACCGGTAAAGGTAGTGGTTCAATATTACGTGGTGAAAGCGTATCGGTGCGGAATGTATTGCCAAACCTGTGGGAGAAACCATCTCCCTGGCGTTCAGCGGGAACTGTTCGGGACGGCACGGCACATGTACCTATCTCGGTTCGATCTAACTATTGACGCGTGATACAGCAGTAGGCCTTGGCCACCGCATTCGCAATATTGCGCCTCCAACATTGCTACAGATCGTTCGTTGGGGAGAGCGTGTCTTTGTTCACCAACCCCTACGTCTATGCTGATTTACGAAGTAAACCTTACGGTTGATGCGGAGATTTCGACCGAGTACAGCGCCTGGCTGCGTGAGCATGTACGCGAACTGCTGAAGCTCGACGGCTTCGAGGGGGCGGCCTGGTACACGCGCACCGAAACGGGCGACGCCATCCCCGACGACGAAGCGCCCGACGGTCCCCGCCACTGGACGCTCCAGTACTACGTGCGCGATGAGGCGGCGCTGCAATCCTACCTCGACGAGCATGCCGATCGCTTGCGCCAGGACGGTGTGGACCACTTCGAGGGCCGCTTTAGCGCTGACCGCCGCATCTTGCAGCGCGCCCGCACCTTCAGCGCGCCAACGGCGACGTCGTGATGGGGCATCCCGACCGAAACCGGTAGCGAGCGGACGTCTCGGGCGGTGTCTGGGCTAAGTTAGCGGGGCAGAGGGGCCCGACGGGTCATGCTTGTAGTGCCCCTGAACATCCTGCGTCGCACGGCGGAGGGGGCCGAAGGTCATGCTTTTTGTGCCATGCGACGAGAAGGCCGCGAACAACAGTTCGGCATTGTGAGGTGCTCCCTCGTCTGTAGTCATGCTGAACGCAGTGAAGCATCTCAGGATGACCTGTTGGGAAGCAATGCCGCCACGCCTGCAAAGGGGCGTCTGCAAAGGGGCGCCTGGTATGGAGAGGCTCGTGCCAACCGTGCAGGACAGACCATAGGCATCCGATTCGAGGGTTCCCTTAGCCCGAGGCATTAGGGAGGGGCCGGAGATGCGGGCATCGTGCCACCTGTGCGAGGTAAGCGTTGAGATCCTTCCGCCGGGGGCGTCAGGATGACCTGCGGACGCGGCAGCATCCCGCCTCTCCTGGCGATGCACCAGTTGTGTATACACCGTAGCTCAGAGGAGGGGGATTTAGAGAGAGGGATTCCACACCCACACAACACCCGAAAAATTATCCCTGACACAGCACTACTGCTCTGTCACAGGTCAATGGTTGGGTTGCAACGTGCCCCGTTCGTATGCTGTCATCTTGAGCGAAGCGGCTCCGCCAAGGAGACGCGGAGTCCTGACACGAGCGAAGCGACTGATGAACGCAGTGAATAAAGATCTCCCCCAAGGTGGGCAGGATCCCCTGTCCCGCCGGATCTTCTGAACGCCAAGGAGATGGTTCTCCCGACAGCGGTCGGGGCTCCGTCGCCTTCCGCTCACCATGACAGGCTTCGTGGGGGCTGATTGCAGGACAACCATCAAAATGAGGGTTGACACAGCACTACAACATCCCCCAACCCCTCCACACTTCCAACCTTCCAACCTTCTAACCTTCCAACCTTCTAACCTTCCAACCTTCCATCCCTCCAACAACACACGCGGAGTTGGCATGAGTTACCCGTAAATCCGCGAACCGATGTCGTGTGCTGCAATAGAAA
>NZ_JAWOAR010000297.1:0-4818 GCF_046498435.1 Longimonas sp.
GAAAAGGCGCTGGGTTGAAAAGGCGCTGGGTTGAAAGTGATTGTTCTCACATTGAGCACTGCCCTCTCCCCAAAGTCATCCCGGACGAAGCGGAGCGGAGATCCGGGATCTTCTTCGGGGTACCAAGCTCTCCTCAAACAAAATCGCCACGGATGACCAGGTAACGCACTTTCACTGTCCTACTTAGCAGGTGCGGAGTCCTGACACGAGCGAAGCGACTGATGAACGCAGTGAATAAAGATCTCCACCAAGGTTGGCAGGATCCCCTGTCCCGCCGTATCTTCTGAATGACAAGGAGATGGTTCGACTGCGCTCACCATGACAGACTTCGTGGGGACTTGATCACTGATTGCAAGACAACCATCAAAATGAGGGTTGACACAGCAGTGGTGTTCAAAACCCTCATAGCTCTATGCACGCGCACAGGCATTTGGAATTCACCTCCACCGTGCAGCGCCCCTCGCATCCCCCTTACGAAGCCTGTGCGGTACGCGACCATCGCTCCGGAATCGAGAGCAGGGCCACGGTAGCCACGGGCGCAAGCAGCGTAGCCGCCAGGAGTCCGCCCGTTACGGTTACAGCGAGCCCGACCCAGAAGTCGTTTTCGGCGGGAAAGACCAGCAGCGGCAGCATAGCCACGCAGGTGGAGATCGTGGTCGTCCACATCGGTCGCAGCCGCTCGCGTACGGCCAGGCGCACAAGCAGCGAGCGCCGTCCATGCAGACGCTCGTCACGCAGCTGGCGGTAGCGATCCACCAGCAGAATGGCGTCGTTCGCGGCGATGCCCACCAGCAGCACTACGCCAATGAACGCGCCTTCGGCAAAGGCGACATCGGCCCACCAGAAGCCGACTGCAAGTCCAATGGCCGCCAGGGGCAGGCTCACCAACACCAGCAGCGGCAGGCGCCACGACTCGAACACGATGGCCGTCACCAGCACAATCAGCAGCACGGTCGAAGCCAGCACCCACCCAAAGGCCTGCTGCGTTTCTTCGGTGAAGAACATATTTTGGCTGCGCTCGATGCGATAGCCGGGCGGTGTTTGAAAGCCATCGAGCACCTCGTTGATGTACTCGCTTCCCATGCGGTTCGGCCCGCGATAATCGACACGGATGTAGCGTTTGTACTGCTGGTTTTCGCGCTCAATCTGGCTGGGCACCTCCTCTACCGCATAATCGCTTACGCTTTTGAGTTTAACCTGCGTAGAGTCGGTCACCGGCAGCGGGCGGTCGACAAACGTGTCGATGTCCGCTTGCTCGGCATCTTCAACGACGATGCGGAGGGGCAACTGCGTATCGCCTTCCAGGTCGGCGTAGAGCGCCGGGAAGCGGGTGGAGAGCATCGGTCGGAGCTCGCCAGCAATATGCTGTGCACGAAGCCCCGTACGGGCGGTGGCAGCAGCGGGCCAATCCAGGTAAAGCACCTCGCGGGGCGTTTGGCGGCCAAAGCGTCCGGCATTGGTATTAACGGAGGCCACGCGTCGGCTTCCGGCCCGCAGGCGCTCGGCAAAGCGTTCGGTGAGCGCCTCCAGGTCGTCATAGTTCGACCCACGTGCCTCAATGGTGTAGCCCGACGCCATGCCTCCCACCCCGCTGAAGTAGCCCTGCGGCAGCAGTCCCCCCACCGACACGCGAATGCCTGCCAGCAGCACGGCTTCCTGAATCAGTTCCTCGCGCACGATGTAGGGCTCAGCGGTTTCCAGTGCAGGCTCATAGAAGCGTACCTGCATAAACGCCGAGCGCTCGCTGATGCGTGTGATGGTGCGCTCAACGGATTCGGACGCCAGCGCCACCTGCTCGAAACGCTGCATGAGCGAGTCGGCCCGGTGGATGGGATTGCCCGGTGGAAAGCCCAGACGCACCGAAACGGAGGGCTGCGTATCAAAATCCCACTGATCGCCGAAGTCGGTCTCTTCAATAAAGGGCCGCACCACCCCACCCAGTGCAGGATCAAGCCACTCGCGCGCATCGCGCACCGTATCGCTGCCGAGGGTTGCGTTGTAGACCCCTGCCAGGCGCGCCCGGGGACTGGTTTCGTCGTCGGGCATCTCTAGTTGGCGGGGCAACAGCCAGAGGGGCGTGCCCAGCACGAGCAGCAGCACCACGCACGTGGTTTTCGGCAGGCGCGCTGCCGCCCAGAAGGGCCAGCGTAGTAGCGTGCGTATCCACTCTGGAAGCCGCCAGTCGGGTTCGGGCGGCGGGAGCCAGCGCCCCATCACCGGTACCACGAGGGCGGCAGTACAAAGCGACGCGGCCAGGGTGATGGCTGTTAGCACGCCAAACGGGAGAAAGAGCGTACGCAGTTCGCCGCTCAGATACACGAGCGGGGCCATCACCGCCATGGTAGTGCAGGTGCCCCCTACCAGTGGAAGCCACACGGCCTTCAGGGATTCGCGAGTGGCCTCGGTTTCCAGTTCCATGCCCTCATATCCGCGCACAGCCAGCCGGTCGCGTTGCAGCATAAGCTGCTCCACCATCACCACGCTGTTATCCACCAGAATGCCAAACACCAGCACGAGTCCGGCCAGCGTAAGCAGATTCAGCGTAAGGCCCAGCGGTCCCATAAGCGCGATGCCAACGGCCAGCGCCACCGCCACACTAATCAGCACAATGCCCACCGCTCGCACGCTGTGCAGCATCATAAGCAGCACCAGCGCCACCAGGACCAGGCCCAGTCCACCACGCCACTGCAGGTCGCGCAGTTCAGCGCGCACCGACTCGCTGCGGTCATCGGCCACGATGAGGCGGGCGTCGTCGGGCAGGAGGGGGCCCAGCGCATCCAGCTGATCATTTACGCGCTGCGCCACCTCCAGCATGTGGCTGGCAGGAGCGCGGTCGATGGTGAGCGTTACGACGGGCTGCCCGTCGATCCGGCTGATGGAGCGGCGCGGGGCGGGGCCACGCTGTACCGTGGCAATGTCGCCCAGCCGGATGGGGCGGGCCTCTCCATTGCGCGCGGAGGCGTCGCCTGCCGACAGGCCATCGCGCACCACCACACGACGTAGCGCATCGACGGATTCGGGGGCTTCGCTAAGCAACAAGGCGGCTTCTCCCCGCCCCCGCAAGCGTCCGTACACACGGTCTGTGAGCGCATCGGCGATATGAGCGCGCATCGCCCCTGCTTCCAACCCGTACGCCGACAGGCGAACCGGGTCGAGCGTAATGAGCACCTCGCGCTCGGTGCCGCCTTCGACCACGACATCAGCTACACCCGAAAGGCCGCTAAGCTGTGGAGCCAGCTGGTCGTCGGCCCAGCGGCGCAGCGTGCCCGGTGCCTGCGGCCCGATGAGTTGAAGCGTCATGAAGCCCTGCTCGTCGCGCAGTTCTTCAGGGATTTGCTTGGTGAGACGCGGCGTGACGCGGTCGGGCAGATCGCGCCGCACCAGGGCCAGTTGTTCGTTGAGCCGGGCGACGTACGCGCCCAGATCGACCGACTCGCTTACCTCCAGCGTAACGGTGGTCTGTCCTTCCTGCGAGAGGCTTTCTACGCGGGCAGTACCCTCCACCGCCTGCCCCGCCCGCTCAATGGGCGCTGTGACGTACTGTTCGACAGCGCGCGGCGAGGCTCCCGGCCAGGACGCGCTCACGCGCACCACCGGCAGTTCAACCTGGGGCACCCATTCCAGCGGTACATTCGTGGCTGCCCAACTCCCGGCCACCAACAGTGCTACCGCCCAGGCCATAATGGCCACCGGACGCCGTAAAAGCGATGTGACAACGTGGGTCATGGAACCGATCCGAATAGCAGGATGCGCGGTGTATCCCTCTTGTATACCGTTGTATACCGTACAGACATGCATGAGGGTAGTACCAATGTGGCTACCTGCGCTTTTAGATGCAAGGCGGAGGTGAAAACGAGCGAGGTGGATCGCAGAAGTCTCGGCTCGCAGTTCGCACTCTCTTATCCCAACTCCGCATGCTCCGTTAGGGATGAATCCCAGGACCAGACACCGGCAGAGCCAGTAGCATTCGGCACCCGTTCCCCCATCAGCGCGATGAGGAGGACGCTCCTGCCACCCCCAACCCAACTCCCGCCCCGCTCGTCGCAAGGCACAACCAGCATGACTTACGGTCCTCTGCCTTGTGACGCACTTGTTCAGGAGCTCTGCCCCGTCTGCAGTGCTGTGTCACGTGTACGTGTTTAGCGCAGGGGGAGGGGTTCGATGCCGTGCGACATCGTCGCTCGTAGATATTCGATCACCGAACGTCCCTGTTGGACACACGTCTGCACCACACTCGCAATCCGTTCAAACGCCTGTGCGCCACGCGGGGTGCGAGTGCCACTGCTGAGCTTTCGTCGGATCACCGCCGGACGAAGCCGCCGCTCAGCCCGGTTGTTCGTTGCGGGCACGGCCTCCACCTCCAGAAAGGTAAACAGGTGATCCCGTTGCTTTTTCAGCCGGCGCCGGATCTTGTCTTCGACTTCGGTGAGAGGTCCTTCCGTCAGCGAGTCTTCAGTTAGCGAATCGGCTCGACCCGACTGAAGGAGCCGATCCGCGGTGGCTTCCAACGCGCTCCATCTCGCCTCAAATACGGAGGGGGGCATCGCCTCCGCATCCAGGTCCTCCCGAACGCTTTTTAGGGCCTGCGCTCCTTTGAGCAGGGCTCGGACCGCTGCCAGATAGGCGGACTTCGCACCGGTGGATGACACGCCGGTGGATGACACGCCGGTGGATGACACGCCGGTGGATGACACGCCGGTGGATGACACACCGGTCTGAGCGGTATAGTCGGCTTGTGCCCGCGAAATCGCCTTCAGGTGATGGGCGTAGCACTTGTGCTGAACCGACGTCGCTCCGTCGTAGATGTTCAGACAGTCG
>NZ_JAWOAR010000023.1:0-5172 GCF_046498435.1 Longimonas sp.
CGGCAAAATGATTAAACCCTATATGGACAGAGGAGAAATAGGACCGGAAAAACTCATCACTGAAGTCATCATGAGCTGCCTTGCAGCTATTCAGGACGGCAGATTTCTCCTGTAGATTATTCCGTAGGGGTACGGCGCGCCGTGCCCCCGCCTTGGAAAGGCAGCACCGTGCGCGCCAGGAAGCATAGAGCACACGGGTCGTACCTCTGCCCTGAGAGACCGCGATGCAGAGCGGCTCCTGCCGGGCGCAAGCGCGAGCAAAGAACGAAGAACGGATGAGCGCGGCCTATGCATCCCCAAACTAAAGAACAATTGGGAGTGACCTGGGTACGGAGAGGTTGCGCAACAGCCATTGACAAGATCGTCACATCCTCCACACCGACCGACTGGATCGTATGGGCGTCATGAACAAGCTCCGGGAAAACACCGGAGTCATCCTTTGGATTCTCGTTATTTCGTTTGGCGTTATTTGGACGCTACAAGACTCGGACGTGTTTAACACGGTCGGCCAGCCTACGGGCAATATTGCCGTGGTGAATGGGGCCGACATCTCGTACCAGGAGTTTCAACAAGCCGTCGAGCAGCAGATGCAGCGCGTGCGCCAGCAGATGGGGGGCGACGTGACGCCGCAGATGCAAGACATGGTGCGCGAGCAAACGTACACGCAGCTCGTAAATGCGCAGCTTATTGAGCAAGAGATGGACCGCCTGGGCATTCAGGTGACGGATGCGGAGGTCATGGACATGGTTTATGGCGAAGATCCGCATCCGACCATTCGCCAGCAGTTTGCCGACGACTCGGGCGAGGTCGACCAGCAGCTTATCGCCAACCTGGCGCAAAACCCTGAAATGCGCGAAAGCTGGCTGCAGCTGGAAAATTTCTTGCGCGAGGAGCGTCGCCAGAATAAGATGAACACGCTGCTCGAATCGACGGTGCACGTCTCGAACCAGGATGTGGAAGAGGCCTACTTCCGCCAGAATGCGCGGGCCAATGTGCAGTACGTGGCCTTGAACTACGCCTCGGTAAGCAGCGACGAAATCGACGTGTCGGAGTCAGATCTGCGTGATTACTACGACGAAAACCGCGAGGACTTCCGACGCGAGCGCACCTACGAAGTGGAGTACGCTGCGCTTCCGAAAGAGCCGACGTCCGAGGACTCGTCGGCGGTGCTTCAGGATCTGGAAAATCTGCAGGCCGATTTTGAGGAGGCCGACGATGTGGAGTCGTTCCTGGACCGCAACGGATCGGTGGTGCCGTACAATGATGAGTTTGTGGATGCCTCGTCGCTGCCTGATGCAGTGGCCGATGCTGTGTTTGAGGACCCCACGTCGGGGCGCGTTACCGACATTATTGTAGCCGATGGCAACGCCCAACTTGTTCGCATCATGGATACGCAGCCCGTTGAAGATGCTGAGGAAGACGAGCCGGAAGTCGAAGTGAAGCTGGCGATTATGGCGCTGGAGATTCGACCGAGCCTGGCTACAATCCGCGAGATTGAAGACCGCATGGACGACATTGCGTTCTATGCGGAAGAAGGTGATTTTGAGGAGGAAGCCCAGAATCAAGATGTGGAGGTGGAGCGCCTCACTGCGCAAGATGGCGATGAGACGTTCCCCGAAATTGGGCAGAGCCGTGCGCTGCGCGACTTCTTGTCGGCCGCAGAACCGGGTGAAATTAGCGACGTCCTCGAACTGGAAGATCGGTTCGTGGTCGCTCGTCTATCCTCAATTGAAGAGGAGGGCTACCGCTCATTCAGCGACGTACAAGACCAGATTGAACCGCGCGTGGTTCAGGATCAGCGTCAGGAGGTGCAGGTGCAGCGCATGCAGGATGCATACCAGGGGGCTGAGTCGCTGGATGATCTGGCAGATGCCCTGGGTGTGCGGCTGCGTACGCAAGAGGACATCAGCTACAACGACGACGTGATTCCGGGACTGGGACGCGACCCGATGTTTGTCGGTACGGTCTTCGGACTTGACGCGGACGAACGCTCCGGTGTGGTTGGTGGAGCGAATGCGGCATACGTGGTGGAAGTGACAGATTGGGATGAGCCCGAGCCGATCACTGATGCCGAGCGCGAAGAGCTGCGCCAACAGTTGCTGACTCAACGCCAGCAGCAGGTGGTAAACCAGTGGATTGAGTCGCTCCGCGAGGATGCAACCATCGATGACAACCGTGCTGCGTACTTTTAGAGCCTAAACCGCTTGTCTAAGCTACAATCGTGACGCCCTGTCGCTGCTACTTTGCCGCGCCAGGGCGTTTTGCGTTGGAGATTCGCGCCGTTAGCATTCGAAGATAACTCAACAGATAGACCCTCAGGGTGTCCACGCAAGCGTGCCCTGATACACGGTGCGAGCAGGTCCGTCAAGATACCACAGGGCCGGGGGGGCTCCGTCGGCAGCCGGGCCGGACTGAAACGTGCCGCCCGGGGTGTGGATGGTGGCGGGCGGGGTGATCTGCTCTTGCTTCAGCGCGATGGCTACCACTGCAAGCACGCCGGTGCCGCACGCTGCGGTTTCGGCTTCGACCCCCTTTTCGTAGGTGCGCATGCGAACGGTGTGCTCGTTGAGTACGGCAGCCAGGTTGACGTTGGTGCCTTCGGGGGCAAAGGCGTTGTCGTGGCGTAGGGGCGGGGCCAGGGTTTCGAGCGGAGCCTCCGACAGGGCCGCCTCCGAATCCGTAAACGCAACGATGTGTTCGGTGCCCGACCAGACCTGGTGCCAGTCGAATCCGGCTGTGCTGGCGGTGTCGGGGGAGATGCGAGCCTGGTAGCGCGACGGTTCGGGCACCCACAAGCGTACAGGAGCCTCAGGGGTATCGGGGACATCGGCGGTGTAGCGTCCGGCGTCGGTCTCGAAGGTGAGGCGCGTGTAGTCTTGCTGGGGAGAGCCGAGTCCGGCGTCAGCGGCAAAGCGCGCCAGACACCGCGCTCCGTTGCCACACATCGTAGCCATCGAGCCGTCGGCGTTCACGTAGCGCATCCGGAAGTCGGGAGACGGTGTTGGGGAGGCAGGGTCTTCTGCATCCCCCTGTGCCGAATTGGAGGTGGATGGATGCAGAGCAAGCACGCCATCGGCCCCTACGCCCCGGCGCCGCGGACACCAGCGGCGGGCCAGGGTCTGTAGTTCGGCATCGGTAAAGTGGAAGAAGCGGTTGTCCACAACGATAAAGTCGTTTTCGGCGCCTTCCATTTTCGTGAACGATACAATCAGATCAGGCATATGGCAAACAAACACTGAAACGGTACATACTACACTCGGCGGGTGCACCGCCGCTATTCATGTTCTGCGCACCCAGTCTATTACGCTGTCCTTGGCTGAGAAACGGTTTAGCATTCAAGATACCGATCCGCTCCTTCTGTTCGGGTTCAACGACGCGCATTTGCGCACCGTTGAGCAAGCATTTCCGGACACGTCCATTACTGCACGCGGTACCACCGTCTATGTTGAGGGGGCTAAAGAGCAGGTGGATGCGGTGGAATCGGTCTTCCAAGAGCTGATGGTGCTCTTAGAACGCAACGACGCTCTGGCTGAGGAAGATGTGGAGACAGTGCTGGCGCTGGAACAGTCGAACAGCGCCCCGGCTCCGCCCACCGATTCTTCGGAGGCCGATGTGGTACTGCACACCCCCGACGGCGAGGCCATTCGTCCCCGCACGCCCAACCAGGCGAAGCTGGTCGAGTCGGCGCGCACCAACGACGTGGTCTTTGCGATTGGCCCGGCGGGTACGGGCAAGACCTACATGGCCGTAGCGATGGCGGTGGCCGCACTGAAAGAGCACCGCGTCAAGAAGATCGTGCTGGCGCGTCCGGCGGTAGAGGCCGGCGAGCAGCTGGGCTTCCTGCCGGGCGACTTCTACGAGAAGATCGATCCGTATCTGCAGCCGCTTTACGACGCGCTCGGCGATATGATGCCGCACGATACGCTGGCCGAGTATATCGAGACCAACCGCGTGGAGATTGTGCCGCTGGCGTACATGCGCGGGCGCACCATGAAGTCGGCCTTCGTCATTCTCGATGAGGCACAGAACGCCACCACCGGCCAGATGAAGATGTTCTTGACGCGCCTCGGTCCGAATAGCCGCACCATCGTTACCGGCGATGTGACGCAGACCGACCTGAAGGACCGCCGCCGCAGCGGACTGGTGCAGGTGCAGCACATCCTGGAAGACATCGCCGGCATCGACTTTGTGTATCTGACGCCGAAAGATGTGGTGCGCCACCGCCTGGTGCGCGACATCATTGCCGCGTACGAGAAGCACGAAGAAGGATGAGCAGGGAGCCTTGCATCTCCAAACTTTTCCACAAATCCTGAGGCGAACGGTCCCCCGTTCGCCTTCAGAATCGGCTGCTACCCGTCGTACGAATAAAAGCCCTGGCCCGACTTGCGCCCGAGGTGCCCGGCAGCAACCATTTTGCGGAGGAGCGGACACGGACGGTACTTGTCGTCGCCCAGCTCACGGTGCAGCACCTCCATGATGCCCAGGCACACGTCGAGTCCAATGAAGTCGGCCAGCGTGAGCGGACCCATCGGGTGGTTCATGCCGAGCGTCATAACGGTGTCGATGGCGTCTTTGTCGGCTACGCCCTCCATGAGGCAAAACACGGCCTCGTTAATCATGGGCATGAGCACGCGGTTCGAGACGAAGCCGGGCGCATCGTTCACTTCAACGGGCGTTTTGCCGAGATCGAGCGCCAGGTTCTCCACGGCGTCGAACGTCGCGTCGCTAGTGTCAAGGCCGCGCACCACCTCCACCAGCTTCATGACAGGCACCGGATTAAAGAAGTGCATCCCGATAACCTGCCCGGCGCGGCTTGTCTGCGCGGCCAGCCACGTAATCGAGATCGAGGAGGTGTTGGAGGCGAGAATTGCATCGTCGGGAGCGGCCTCATCCAGCGTTTCAAAGATCGGCCCCTTCACCTCAGTCGTTTCGCTTACAGCCTCAATGACAAGCTCAACATCTGACACTGCCTCGGCCAATGCAGTGTGCGTATGGATGCGGTCGAGCGTAGCCGTGCGTTCCTCGTCTGTAATGCGCTCTTTGTTAACCTGGCGCTGCAAGTTCGATGCGATGGTCGCAGTGCCCTGCTTGAGCGCCGCCTCGTTTACGTCGATGAGCGTAACAGTGTAGCCGTTCAGGGCAAGAACATGGGCAACGGCATCGCCCATGTTC
>NZ_JAWOAR010000210.1:0-5303 GCF_046498435.1 Longimonas sp.
CGCGCCTCCGTTTACGTTCACGATCTCGGGATCGAGGCCCACTTCGCGAATCACGGCCACCGACTGCGCTGCAAAGGCTTCATTCAGCTCCACCAATCCAATGTCGTCGAGCGAGAGACCGGCCTGGTCGAGCGCTTTCGGGATGGCTTCGACCGGCCCAATGCCCATCAGCTCCGGAGCCACACCGGCCACGGAAAAGCTCACAAGGCGCCCAATCGGGTCGGCGTCGAGCTCGGCGAGCTTCTTCTCACTCACCACGACCGTAGCTGCCCCGCCATCCGAGCGCTGCGAGGCGTTGCCAGCGGTTACGCTGCCGCCCCGGCGAAAGGCCGGTCGCAATCCGCCCAGCGCTTCCAGGCTGGTGTCAAAGCGCGGACCTTCATCGGTATCAAAGGTCACGGACTGCTCCTGCACCTCGCCGTCGTCGTAATGGCGAATGTGCACGTCGAGCGGGACGATCTCGTCGTCGAAGCGTCCGCTCTGGACCGCATCGGCGGCGCGCTCATGCGAGCGCAGCGCAAACTCGTCCTGGTCTTCACGCGAGATGCCGTACTTGTCGGCGACATTCTCGGCGGTGATGCCCATTGACACAAAGTAGTCGGGGTCGGTCTCTGTAAGCTCTGGATCCGGCTGAAAGTAGAAGCCGCTCATGGGCACGTGGCTCATGGATTCAGCCCCGCCCGCCACCATCACGTCGGCCTGACCGGTTACGATCGCTTGCGTGGCCATCGCAATGGTCTGCAGGCCCGAGGAGCAGAAGCGGTTCACGGTGGCGCCGGGCACGTGGTCGGGCAGCCCCGCTTTCTGAGCGATGGCACGGCCCATGTTCATGCCCTGCGGACCTTCCGGAAAGGCACAGCCCATAATCACGTCCTCGACATCGTCCTTGCTCAGTCCCGGCACGCGGTCAATGGCGCCTTGAACGGCAACAGATCCGAGCTTTTCGGGACGCGTAGTGCGCAGCGTGCCGCGATCCGCCTTGCCCACGGCGGTACGCACACTGCTCATGATAAATGCTTCGTTGGTTGCTTGCATAGTTGGATTCGTTGGCTTTGTTAAGGGATGCGAGTGGACACTCTAGTGCTGCGTCACGCGTGCTTGTTTGGGTTATTTGCGCGCACGAAATCCCTCTCCCTAAATCCCCCTCGTCTGAGGGGGACTTCAATGGGAGTGTCCTATGGTTCCTTCCTCCCTGGGGAGGAAGGCTAGGATGGAGGGGAAAACGCGCATCTGACCCCAATCATTTAGGTGTGACACAGCGTTAGTTGCGCAGCGGCTTATTGTGCTTCAGGATGTGCTCCACACGCGCCTGGGTCTTCTCTTCACCCAAGAGACTCAAGAACACCTCCACCTCCAGATCCAGCAGGTACTGCTCATCGACCTCTTGCGGCGCGGTCAGGTCGCCGCCGGTCATCACGTAAGCCAGCTTATGCGCCAGGAACTGGTCGTACTCGCTGATGTAGCCGCCCTCCTTGTACTGGTGCAGCGCCACGTCGAAGGCCGCGCGTCCAGGCTCGCCCAGCACCTTGATGCGGTCGAGCGTCGGCGGCGGCAGGTAGCCCTGCTCGCTCTTGGCAATGACCTGCTGCTTCGCCACATGCAGACGCCGCTTGTCGTGCATCACGATCGTCGTGTGCTCCGGCAGGATGCCGTTGTCGATCGCCTGGTGCGCACTTTCTGCAACTTCCGCCATCGCGATCGTCTCGAAGTAGCCACGCAAGATCGCCTGGATGTCGCTCGGGTGGTCGCTCGCCGCGCGCTGATCGGCCCACGCAGCCATGCGCATGGTGCCGGTGCCCGCAGGAATCAGCCCCACGCCCAGCTCCACGAGTCCGATGTAGGTTTCGAGCGAAGCCACCGGCTGCGGACACGCCATCGCCATCTCGCAGCCGCCGCCCAGCACTTTCTGATGCGTGGCCACGACCACCGGCTTCGTGGCATAGCGTACCTTCTGGATCGTCTGCTGAAACTGCTTGATGTAGGCACCAATCGCCTGAAAATCGCCCTGCAGCGCCGACTCGGCCATCTCGCCCAGGTTGGCGCCTACGCTGAAGTTCTTCCCTTCGTTGCCAATCACCAGCCCGCGCAGTTCAGGCGTGTCTTCGACCCTCGTAATGGCCTCGTGCAGCCCGCGCATCACCTGCTGGCCCAGCGCATTCGCCTTGGATCGGAACTCAAAGAGCGCCACACCATCGCCCATGTCGAGCAGCGCCGCCTCGTCGTTCTCCCAGAGCGTACGTTCGTCATCGGTTTTAATGGATGCGAGGGGGAGTTCGTCGCTCGGGGCGGGGTCGTCAATGTAGGTGGTGTCGCTCGGACGGTAGACGTGCTGCGCACCGCCATCGGTTCGATAGAACGCGGCATCGTCTCGGTTCGCGAGCGGGTCTATCCAGTCGGGCAGCGTGCGGTCGCGTTCGGCAAGCGCATCGCGGACCCGCTGCATGCCCAGCGCATCCCACATTTCGAATGGACCCATCTCCCAGCCAAAGCCCCACCGGATGGCGCGGTCTACGTCGGCGGGGTTGTCGGTGATTTCGCCGATGCGGTTCGCACTGTAGGCCAGCAGGTCGAGCGTCGTTTCGCGGAAGAAATGCCCCGCGCGTCCGTCGTCGTTCCAGAGCGCCTGCAAGCGCGCCGTCAGGTCGCCCGCCTTCTTGATCGCACCCAGGTCGCCGAGGTCTTGCTCAGCGGCAGAGGTGTATTCCAGCGAGTCCGGATCGACCGACTTAATCTCGCCGTCGTCTTTGGTGTAGAATCCGGCCCGTGTTTTCTGGCCCAGCTTGCCCGCATCCACCAGCTTCTGCAGCAGGTCGGGCGCGTGGAAGGCCTCGCGCTGTTCGTCGTTTTCGACCTTATCGTAGAGGTTTTCGGTAACGTCGAGCAGCACGTCGAGTCCCACCAAATCAGCCGTGCGAAAGGTGGCCGACTTCGGGCGTCCCACGAGCTTACCGGTGAGCGTATCGATCTCCTCGATCGTGTAGTCGCCCTCGGTGAAGTACCGAATCGCCTGCAGCTGCCCGTACACGCCCACGCGGTTGCCGATGAAGTACGGTACATCGTTGGCCACGACGATGCTCTTGCCCAGATGCACGCGCCCAAACTGCGCGACGCGCTCCACGAGGTCGGCGTCGGTATCCGCAGTCGGAATCAGCTCCAGCAGCTCCAGGTAGCGCGGCGGATTGAAAAAGTGCGTGCCCAGAAAGCGCTGCTTAAAGGCGTCGGAGCGCCCGTGCGCAATCTCGTTGATGGGCAGCCCACTGGTGTTCGTCGAGATCACCGCATCACTGGCCGCGTGCTCCTCGACGCGCTCGTGGATGCTGCGTTTGATGTCCATGCGCTCGACCACCGCCTCAATGACCCAGTCGGCCTCGGCGATGCGCTCGAAGTGGTCGTCGAAGTTGCCCAGCGTGATGCGCTCGGCCGCCTCGTCGTTCACAAACGGGTCGGGACTGGCCTTGCGCGTCTGTTTAAAGCTTTTGGTGACGACGCTGTTGGGATCGTCGTCGCCTGCAATGTCGAGCAGGTGTACGTTGAGCCCGGCATTGGCCAGGTGAGCGGCAATTTGTGCGCCCATGGTGCCCGCGCCCAGCACCGCGGCCGTCCGAAACGGGCGATGCGTGGTGGGCGTGGCCACCTGCAAGGAGCGGGTGGATACAGAGGTCGTTTCCATAAGAGTCTAAACGCGAATCGTGAGTGGATAGCGAACAGGAGGCACGGCACTTAACGGTGTTAACTTACAATGCGTCACACACAAATGGAAGCGCTTGCACCGCGCTTTGTTGAGTTTCCAACAGGCTTCGAAGAGCAGGTGTAGGCTCTGGCGGATCTGGTAGATCGTGGGAGACCGGCCAGATCTTTATCATCAGACCACGTGTGACGCCGCACTACTGCTGTGTCACAGGTCAATGTTTGGGGTGCAACATGCCCCGTTTACATGGTGTCATCTTGAGCGAAGCGGCTCCGCCAAGGAGACGCGAAGTCCTGACACGAGCGAAGCGACTGATGAACGCAGTGAATAAAGATCTCCCCCAAGGTGGGCAGGATCCCCTGTCCCGCCGGATCTTCTGAACGCCAGGGAGATGGTTCCCCCGACAGCGGTCGGGGCTCCGTCGCCTTCCGCTCACCATGACAGGCTTCGTGGGGGCTGATTGCAGGACAACCATCAAAATGAGGGTTGACACAGCACTACGAAGCGGCCCACTCGATCGAACAGAGGCAGTTCTATTGCTCCGCAAACCGCCAGCCAAACAGCAGGTCGGTGGCGAGGGTGGCGTCGCGGATGTGCAGTTCCAGCGTCTCCACGCCGCGTAGCACGTCGGTCGTATCGGTCGTGCTGCGGGGAAAGTGCAGCGTGTTGTGGCGGTAGTGGGCGCGCTCGTCGTTCGACCACGTCATGGGGCGCGCCCACGTTGCATCAATGCTATCGGGGGCAATCGTCACACCGGTATCGGTGCGCAAAAAGATGTCCCAGCGTGCATTGCGCAGATTGGTGATGCCGTAGCTGCTGCGACGCTGGCGGTTGACGTAGGTGTGCACGTCGATCAGGATCGAGGCGGCATGCGGGGCATCAACGCGAGAGGCAATCACGCGCTCGGCTTCGTCGCGGGCATACGCCCCGATGGAGGTCTGGCGGTCGAGTGCGAGCAGACGCAGTTCGCGACTCCACAGCGTGGCGAAGCTGCGCATGCGTCCGGCTTCGAGGAGTCCATCGTTGCCCCGCCGTGCCCGGTAGCCCGAGGACCACATCTGTTTGAGGCGTCCCAGCGGCGCATCCGCCTGAAACCGAATCCGCTCCGCCTCGGGCTGCAACTGCACATGGCGCAGCGAATCCACAGGCGGCACGGTTGCCGGTACGGGCAGGAAGCGCGTGGCAATGTCGAGCGGTGCCAGATCGCTGGATCCGAGAAGGCCTGTGCATCCAGCGCCTATTGCAAGCACGAGCATGGCCCACAGACCGCTACGAGGCAAGGGGGATGCAGAGAATAGACGCGGCATAGCAGGCGGCAGACAACTTCGGCACAGCGAATTGGTATCTGGCAGATGTATCCAATAAACGCCTGCGTAGCCGTATCATCAACCCTATACCGCACACATGGCGGATTCTGACTTCTACCGACGCGTTTGGGCCGTCGTGGAGCGCATCCCTGCCGGATGCGTGGCCACGTACGGCGATATTCCCGAGTATCTGGCCCGCCGGAGCGCTGCTCGCACGGTGGGCTGGGCGCTTAACGCCGCCGCCGGAACCGCCGTGCCGTGTCACCGGGTCGTGAATCGCAACGGCGCTATCGACGGCCAACCGTTTG
>NZ_JAWOAR010000336.1:0-3568 GCF_046498435.1 Longimonas sp.
GGCATCATCTGAGCGTGCGCGCAACGCGGTGTACGTCGAACTGCTCGGTGCGGGGCTGCTCTACAGCGTGAACTACGACCGCCACCTGATCGGGCGCTGGCACCTTCGCGGGGGCTACTCTACGTTGGGCTCTTCTTTCACATTTGGCGACGACGATCGAACGCATCTGGTGCCGGTGCAGCTGGCCTTTGTATCCGACACCGAAGGCGCGCTTGAACTCGGAGCGGGGGCCACCTTGCTATTGGACGGCACCAATTCCGACTGGTCGGATACGGTCTTAGCTTCGTTTACGATTGGATACCGGCATCAGCCCCGCGAGCAGGGCTTTCTCTTTCGCATTGGGTTTACCCCGTTTGTGGGATACGCAGATCGCCTGATAGCCGCTCCCGGCGGCGGAATCAGCTTCGGATATGCGTTTTAACAGAGCACAGGGCGCCCTTTCCGTTACGCGTCCTCCTCCACATACGTCGTGATCGCATCGGTGAGGGCGCTGCCCCGCATGCCGGAGAGGTCTACGTCGAACGGCTGGTCGGTGCCGTCGACCGAGACGCCGGGGACGCCGCGCCGGGCGTTCATGGGGTCGGTGCCGGTTTCGTTTTTGAGGAGGAGCGCGGCCATCGGGATGTCGGGGGCGGTTGAAGCATCTACAGCTTTAGCGAATTGCTCCTGACCCGCGCCCCATTCCTGAATGGCGGTGGCAATGGCTTTCAGGGCTTCGTCGTGGTCGGCGTCGGTGTCGGCTTTTTCGGCGCGGGTGAGGGCCGCCTCCAGGTCGCGCCGGGCGGCATCGCAGGTGGATACGGCGGATTCGAGCGCGGCAATGGCGTCGTCGGATAGCATGGGTGATGGGAAATAAAGTGCACGAAATCGAATAGGCGGCTTGCTCCAACGAGATGCGGTGTGGTGGGTTCGGGGAGGAAGGTGCGGTAGTCGCTAATCCTGAAGTGATTGGCGTGCATAGATCCCGGATCAGCGGCGCCAAGGGCGCCTTGTCCGGGATGACTGCTTCGGGGGCATCACTTGCGATCTAACAGCTACCGAAGGTGCTAATGTTGATTGAACTGCTGTTTGGGGGACCACGCAACTGCGATGCATGATGGAGCCATACGCCATCGCCTCACCGCTGGGATGGGGCCTATCACAAAAAAACAGGACCTCCCGGAGCGCGGAAGGTCCTGTGGATGGGGCGTGGTGCTTTGTGTTTCCCCTGAAAACGTAGCCGGATGTTAGCTTTGTCCGCTCGGAGGCCGTTGCTAACCGAGCAGGAGATGGTTCGGCTGCGCTCACCATGACAGTACGTGTGCGTGACGTCCCATCAGAACGCGTCGCCGAAGAATAGGGCGTTCATGAACAGCCCGTTGGTGCCGTACCAGAAGGCGCGGAAGTTGGGGTTGTCCATGAGCAGGATGACCTGTCCGCTGCCGCGCTGTTCGGCCACGAGGGCGGCGCTTTCCTGGGCGATCTCTTCGACGGGATCCGAGATGTAGCCGCTGATGCGTGGGGTGTCGGTGTAGGTGCCCACGGTGTGTCCGGGCTCTTCGTGCGGCTCGTAGAACCGTGTGCCGCGCCGGAAGACGGGAACCGTTTCGTCGTATCCGAAGGCCAGCGGGTGGGTGGTGTCGAGTTCGGCTTCGAAGATGGAGCCGCCAATGCCTTGCGCGCCGCGGGCATCGCCCAGGTCGGCGTAGTCCTGATCGGCCACGAGCGAGTCGACGTCGAGCGTCTTCTCTTCGAGTTCGACCATCTCGTTGTCGACGGCCCAGCGCACGCCGGTGTGCGAGGCGATGAGCGTACCGCCGTCCTCAACCCACGCCTGCACACGCTCGGAATCGAGTCCGCTGTAGCTGCCGCCGGCCATTACGAGCGTGTTGTACTCGCTGAGGTCGAGGCTTTCCATGTAGCTGATGTCGAGCAGCGACACGGGCATGTCAAAGCGTTCGCTAAGCAGGTGCCACACCTCGCCAGCGTTGGCCGAGCTGGCGCCGCCCCAGCGCGAGCGTCCGCTGGTGCCGGTGACGAGCGCGACTTCGGGCTTCTCAAGCACGGTGCTGCTAGCGGAGCCCAGGTCGGGGCCCTGCGGGGTGAGGCCGCGATTAACCGCGTGAATCTCAACGTGATGCGCTTCGGCGGCCTCTTGCACGGCGGTGTGGACCTCCTGGCGTGTGGCGTTGCGCTGCTGGAGCGGAATGACAATGGCGCCCCGGTCGAACGACTGTGTGTCGCCGTTTACCTCGGCCTCGAACGGGTCAGGCATCATGCGTGTGGTGATGTCGGCATCCTGAAGCTGGTAGAGCGCACGCGGGGCAAAGTAGCGGCCCCACGGCATCACGTAAGCCACATCGGCCTCGCCGCCCACCACGCGTCCGCCATCGTACGACATGTCGGTGATGCGTTCGCCGCGTACGCCATCGGGCGTAGAGGTGAGTTCGCTGTGATCGGTGCCAAAAGCGAGGGGCAGCGTCCACGTAGAGACGTCGTAGAAGAGCGAGTCTTGAAACGTGGTGCGCTGCTCCATGACGCCTTTCACGAAGCGGCCTTGCTCCTGGTCGAGGGGCACCCAGTAGGCAGAGCCCGGACGGTAGGTGCGTCCGTCCGATTCGACGGTCTCCTCCAGGTCGAACAGCTCCACACGATGCTGCATGAGGAGCTGTCCAAGTGCCTGTGCGCGCTGCGGATAGCGCTCGCTGCTGATGAGGTAGCCCGTCATGGGCGCGTCGTCGAGAAAGTCGTCGCGGTCGGCGAAGAAGTCGCGCTGGTAGCGCAGCAGATCGTTGCGCAGTTCAACCGTGCCTTGCAGCGTGGAGAGCGATGCCAGGAACTGGTTGCGCACGGTAAAGGCGTAGTTCATCACGCCGCTGTCGGTGTCGTTTTTGAGCGCACGCGAGGACGCCTGCTCAAACAGGATGCCCACGGTGCCCTGCACGTCGGGGTAGGTGGAGCCTTTACCGTAGTAGAAGTCGTCGAACTGCTCGCGCGTGTAGTAGAGCGAGCCGATTTCGTCCAAGAAGTCGGCGTGATACTCGGCGAGCTCACCGGCCAGCTCCTGGTTTTCGTCGGGCGTGTTGGGGTTGGTACGGCTGGGCACACCGGGCTGGAAGAAGTAGGTAGCTTCGGAGCCCATCTCGTGGTAGTCGGTGAGCACCTGCGGACGCCAGTCCTGGTAGAGGGCGATGCGCGCCTGCGAGGACGGGTGCTGCACGGGCATCCAGTCGCGGTTCAGGTCGAACCAGTAGTGGTTGGTGCGTCCGCCGGGCCAGGGCTGATTGTGCTCGCGGTCCTGGTCGTCGGCGGTGGCGGTTTCGCCGCGGTTGCCGTTGACCCAGTTCACAAAGCGGGCGCGTCCGTCAGGGTTGAAGAGCGGGTCGATGATCGTGACAACATCATCGAGGACGGCGTCGATGGCGGGGCCTTCGCCGGCGGCCATGTGGTAGAGCAGCAGGATGGCGGCTTCAGTGCCGCTGGCTTCGTCGCCATGGATGGAGTAGCCCATGTACGCCACTGCGGGCAGGTCGGCAAGGTCTTCATCCGACACCGAGCCCGGATCTGACGACAGCGCCTGGTTCTGGGC
>NZ_JAWOAR010000349.1:0-4823 GCF_046498435.1 Longimonas sp.
CACCTTCTAACAAGACCTATCTGGACTGTTCAACAGAATTTCAGAAAAATGCCTGGGAAGGGCGCAACATCCGGTTCGGGGTGAGGGAGCATGCAATGGGTGCGGTCATGTCCGGAATGTATCTACATTCGGGTATCCGCCCCTATGGTGGGATGCTTACGCCTGCGACCCCCACGCCCGCTTTTCAGCGCGGCGAAAAGACCGCTGATCCACTCCAAATGTATCTGAGCGACGTCTACACCGTGCCAGCAAGCCTGGCGGGCGTGCCGGGGCTGTCGCTACCCATCGGCACACATCCCGATGCTCCGCATCTGCCCGTAGGCGCTCAACTCCTGGCCGCTCCCTTCGACGAAGCGGGCCTCTTGCACGTCGGCGATGCCTTGATGAAAAACGTGCCCGCGTAGGCACGCCGCATTGCAGTTTGTCCGCCGACCTTGTACCCTGTGCATATCCCTTCACGATGCCCCGCACCGCTCCGCGAGGCATCTCCGCCGTTACCGACCATCGACGCCGCACTGATCGCATGAGCATTCTCGTAGATTCTGATACCCGCCTGGTCGTTCAGGGCTTTACAGGCCAGGAAGGCACCTTCCACGCCGAGCAAATGATCGACTACGGCACCAACGTAGTGGCTGGTGTTACGCCTGGCAAAGGGGGCCAAGCGCATCTCGACCGTCCCGTCTTCAACACGGTCGCTGAAGCTGTTGAACAGGAAGGTGCAAACACCTCCGTCATTTTTGTGCCGCCGCCCTTCGCTGCCGATGCGATTCAGGAGTCGGTCGAAGCCGGAATTGAGGTGATCATCTGCATCACCGAAGGCATCCCGGTGAAAGATATGAAGAGCACGTATCACTACGTGCAGCGCCACGGCGCGCACCTGATCGGGCCGAACTGTCCGGGTGTGATTACGCCGGGCGAGGCCAAGATCGGCATTATGCCCGCCATGATTTTTGAGCCGGGATCTGTGGGTGTGATCTCGCGGTCGGGTACCCTGACCTACGAGGCTGTGGACCAGCTTACGCGCGCCGGGTACGGGCAGAGCACCGCGGTGGGCATTGGCGGCGATCCGGTCATCGGCACACGCTTTGTTGACGCGCTGAAGCTCTTTGAAGACGACCCCGACACCGAAGCGGTCGTGCTGATTGGCGAAATTGGCGGAAGCGCTGAGGAAGAAGCCGCCGAGTACATTCAGGCCCACATGAGCAAGCCGGTCTTTAGCTTCATTGCCGGACGCACCGCGCCTCCTGGGCGTCGCATGGGCCACGCTGGTGCCATCGTGTCGGGCGGATCGGGTACGGCAGAGGCGAAGTTTGCTGCCCTCGAACAAGCCGGTGCCGTTGTGGTGAAGAACCCCGCCCTCATTGGCGAGACCGTAAACGAGCATCTGGGCTAAGCACCGCCTTACGCTACGAAACGCAACAGCCGCCCCGTGTTACTCCCTGTGGGATAGCGCGGGGCTTTTGCATGCCAGCGCACATGACTTCGCATCCCCTACAACCTGACACGTACCATACTATGAAAGTGAAATCAGCCGAGTTTGTGAAGGGCGCGGTCAGTTGGGACGGTCTTCCCAACGATGGGCGGCCCGAGGTGGTGTTCTTGGGGCGCTCGAATGTGGGCAAGAGCACCATGCTGAACGCGCTTACGCGCCGGAAGAAGCTGGCGCGCACCAGTAAGCGTCCGGGGAAGACACAGGAATACAACATCTTCCGCATCAACAACCGGCAATACTGGGTCGATATGCCGGGCTACGGATATGCCAAGGTGCCCAAGAAGAAGCGGGTGCGGTGGGCCGAGTTCATTGCGCGCTACGTGAGCGAGCGAGCGCCGCTGAAGGCGATTGTGCACCTGATGGACAGCCGCCATCCGCTTACCGACCTCGACCGCGAACTGATCGACATGATACGGGGCGGTGCGGCCCCGCTGCTCGTGGTGCTCACCAAAGCCGACAAGCTCTCGGGCAACGAGCGCCGGGCGCGCAGAGGCGAGGTTGAGGCGCAGCTCGAAGAGGTCGGGCTGCACGTGCCGCTCATGCTCACCTCCGCCGAAAAAGGCGACGGGCTTGGCGAACTACTCCGCTGGATTGGCACACTTACGTAAGAGAGCATGCGTGTAAACGGGCCCACGCCTTCAAGCCCACGCTCTCAAGCCGCAGTTATCCAAAGAGATAGTTGAGCAGCGAGACAATCGCCGCGACGGCACCGAATCCGCCGAGCATCCACTGTAAGAGGCGCGTTTGCATCTGTTCTAACTGCTTCGAGAGCTGTTCGCTTTGGGCTTGAAGGCGGGCATCGAACGTGGCTTCCAGACTTTCGAAGCGCTTGTTCATCATAGCAAAGCGTTCATCGATCATGGCGAAGCGTTCATCCATCAACGCGAACCGTTCGTCAATAGCGGTGAAGCGCTCCTCAAATTTCGACTCCAGGTTATCGATGCGGGCATTGAGCTGCGCGTCCAGGTTGTCAATGCGTGACTCAATGGAGGTAAACCGCTTTTCAAACCGTGCCTCCAGGTTGTCGATGCGGGCCTCGATGGAGGCAAACCGTTCGTCAAACCGTGCCTCCAGGTTGTCAATACGTGACTCAATGGAGGCAAACCGTTCATCAAACCGTGCCTCCAGGTTGTCGATGCGTGCGTTGAGTTGCGCGTCCAGGTTGTCAATGCGTGACTCAATGGAGGTAAACCGCTCGTCAAAGCGCGCCTCCAAATTGTCGAAGCGCATGCTCAAGCGCGACTCGGTCTCTTCCAGGTCGGCTTTGGTGACGCTGATGGCGTCGGCGTCGGCCAATACCTCGGCGATGCGCTCAGCCTGTTCGGGGCTGAATGTGCCGTCTTCTTGCAGACGACGGGCGGCCTTAAGGGTGTCGATCGGTGGCATGGTTCCTGTGGAGGCCTGGGAAAGCGTACAAAATCCCTACGTCATATCTACACAAACGTTGCATCGGCGGAGTATTGCTACTGAGGCGAAGAGTCCGCAGCATCTGTGGGGGCTGCCTGTAGCGTGATGCGAAACGACTCGCCGCAGTGCGGACAGGTACACGAAGGCGCTTGGGGGGATGCAGGGGCCGGGGCGTTCATGGTGCGGGTTTCATCCGGGTTTGCGTCATTCAACTCCGCCTCAACGGCGTCTTCGATTTCGCGGTCTTTTGCCAGCTCCTCCACAAAGCCCGATCCCAAAATGCTGGTCGGCAGGGCGAACAGCCCGATTCCGATCATGGCTACGGCAGCGGCCAGGGTACGTCCCAGTCCGCTAATGGGGGTTACGTCGCCGTATCCTACGGTGGTGAGCGTAGCTACGGCCCACCACATTGCCTGGGGGATGCTGCCGAACGTGTCGGGCTGATGGGTGCGCTCGACGTAGTACATCAGCGAGGCCGACACGAGCAGCAGCATGAGCATGAGCGCGGTGGTGAAGATAATTTCGTGGCGCTTGTTGTGCCACACGCGTCCGAAGAGGCGCAGCGTGTACAGATAGCGTTTCAGTTTGGCCAGGCGCAGGATACGCATCAGCCGAAAGAGACGGAGGAAGCGCGCATCAACACCGAGGAAAGGCAAGTAGAACGGAAGAATGGCAACCAGGTCCACGATAGCCAACGGCGTAGCCGCCCAGCGGAGGCGCCCGGTGACGGGGTGCTGAAACTTAGGAATGAGCGTGCAGACCCACAGGCGGGCGAGGTATTCGATGCTGAATGCTACCACGGCCATACGCTCAAACGCTGAGAGCACGGGGCCGTACGTGGTGCGTACCGCTGACAGCGACTCCAGAATGACACCCAGCACGCTCAGCACAATGAGCGCCATAATGGCGACATCGATGCGAGCGCTCCACGTTGACAGACGCGTTTCCAGGTCGCCAGCGAGGTTGGGCAGCGTATCCGTCTTGGCGTGCGTGGGGTAGAGCAGTTCGTAGACGATGCGCTTGATGCCAGGCTGAACAGTGCCAGAGGCGTTGGACATGAGACGAGCAGAAGAAACCGGGATGGAACGCGATAGATGCAGTACAAACGACGGGCATCAGACCGTCGGTTCCAGCACGAGACGCGCATCCACAGAAAAAGCCGAACGGAGGGCGTTTCGTTGGGGGCATTTGCACGAGCGGGGCACGAAATGGAGACGTAGCCCGTGCTGCTACATGTAGAAGAAATAGAGCATAGCGGTGGTCACAATGACAAACAGAACCGACAGCACGCTTCCTGCGCGCAAGTAGTCAGCAACGCGATAGCCGCCTGGTGTCATCAGCAGGGCGTTGACGTGGTGCGTGGGGATCATGAACGAGTTGGCGGCACAAATGCCCACCTGAAGCACAAGCACCTTGGCGGGAAGTCCGCCGATGCCCGTCAATTCGAGCACTAAGGGTACCAGCAGTACCGTGGCCGCGACGTTCGACATCATAAGTGAGAAGAGCGTGGTGAGCACACCCAGCGCCAGGAGGATCATAAACGGGTGGACCCCCTGAACGCTCTGCACCATCGTTTCGGCGATGAAGGCCGCTGCGCCCGACGACTCCATGGCGAGTCCAATAGGGATGAGGCCCGAGATAAGAAAAATGACCTTCCATTCAACGGCGCGGTAGGCATCTTCGATAGAAAGCACGCCTCCCAGAATCATCGCGATAGCGCCAGTGAGGAAGCCGATGGAGATCGGAAGGTCGAGCAGTAGCACGGCCCCGAGGGCAGCGGCAAAGCTGCTGACAGCAAAGATCGCTTTTTCGGGGCGCTTTTCCTCACGCTTTTTCAGTGGTGTGACGGTGATAAAGTCTTCGCTTTCCTCGAAAAACTGCAGGCTCTCCCACGCTCCCTGTAGGACGAGCGTATCTCCGGCGC
>NZ_JAWOAR010000196.1:0-3262 GCF_046498435.1 Longimonas sp.
CACTTTCAACCCAGCGCCTTTTCAACCCAGCGCCTTCCCCCAACCCGTCATCCTGGACAAGCGATTCCGACAGCGGTCGGAAGAGCGCGATCCAGAAATGAGCGGAGCGAATTCACATCGTAATCCAGAGCAAGGCAGCAGCCTCTCGTTGCAAGGACATACCTGCTAAGATACTTTTTTAGGTCTACTTAAATCACCAATCAGTAACTCACCCCCCAGATAGTCCCGATGCTCGAATTTGGAACCGCACAAGCCGCCCCCGGAGAAATAAGCACAGGTATGCTCAACGCTGGCGAGACGCGTCATGGCGCAGCCTTCGGACTCCCGGTGGCCGTTGTCAACGGCATCGACGAGGGGCCGACGCTCTACATACAAGCTGGAAGCGACGGCGATGAACTGAACGGCCTGGCTGTTGTGCGATCGGTCATGCAGCAGATTAATCCGGGCGAGATGGCCGGACAGGTGTTGGTCGTAGGCATCCTTAACTACCACGGCTTTCAGCGGGCCGAGCATCGGAATCCGCTCGACGATACCAAACTGAACCGGGCCTTCCCGGGCGATCCGGCAGGGTCAAGTAGCGAGCGGCTGGCCCACCTTGTGTACACGCAGGGCGTACAGCACGCCGACCTCGCCATTGACTTGCACCAGGGGGGCACCAAGCGCATGATCAACGAAGTACGCGTACGGTGCGGACCTGCGCACCCGCTGCATGACAAATGCCTGGAGCTTGCGCGGGTGTTCGGCACTGCGTACATCCTCGACGAAAAGGGCCCCGACGGACAGCTGGCACGGGCCGCGCCCGACGATGGCATCCCGCTCATTGATCCCGAACTTGGGGGGACCGTGGGATGGGACGACGCTTCGATTGAGGTCGGCGTGCAGGGCGTTCTCAATGTGCTTGCCCACTATGGGTTTACCCACGGCGAACCTACGTATCCGACAAAGCAGGTTCGTGCTACGGGGTTCGAGGAGGTGTATGCCAGTCGTGGCGGTCTGATCGACCTTGCTGTTGACTTGGGCGATCGTGTCGAGACGGGCGACCGGCTTTTCGCAGTCACGGATGTGTTTGGTACGGTAAAAGAGGTGGTGGAGGCGCCTACACGCGGCATTGTGTGGCGCATGCGCCGCCTTCCGATGGTTGCCACCGGCGAGCAGGTTATGAAAATCGGCACTGGGGTCGAATTCCTCTAAAAACGCGTTGTGCTATACATGAGCCTGCTTGCCCGTGCAAATGCCGACCGCTGTCGCTTTGACACCTCCACCCATCCACCGGCCGATCCTCCGGCGATTTTCACGGGGCTGCGAGGGACTGTTATTGCAGAGCGAACGCCTGAACGATAGGTTGCGTACATCGCTTGCTTGCCGGGGCTCCTGCAAGCCTGTCTCGTTGTTCTGTTTTGGCTGATCCGCTGCGTATCCCCCTATGGCAACCTCTACGAAAAAAGGCCGCACGCCGCTGATGCGGCAGTACTACGGCATCAAGGAGCGCCACCCGAAGGCGGTGCTGCTCTTTCGCATGGGCGATTTCTACGAGACGTTCGATGAGGATGCGAAGACGGTAAGCCGCATTCTGGGGATTACGCTGACGACCCGCAACAACGGCGAGGCCGACGATGTGCCGATGGCGGGCTTTCCGCATCACTCTGTGGATAGCCACCTGCCGAAGCTCATCCGCTCGGGGCTGCGCGTGGCCATCTGTGAGCAGGTCGAGGATGCCAGTAGCTCCAGCGGCAAGGTCGTGGACCGCGATGTGGTGGAGGTGGTGACGCCGGGCGTGTCGTTTCGCGATCAGCTGCTGAATCCGAAGCAATCGACCTACGTGGCGGCGGTGCACTGGGACGGCGACACGGCGGGCGTATCCTTTCTGGATGCGACGACCGGCGAGTTTGCAGTGACGGAGGTGGCGGCCCCCGATGTGCTTCCGCTCTTGCAATCTATTGCACCCTCGGAGATTCTCGTCGACAAGCGCCAGAAGGGCCGCGTGCCCGATCGCATGGCAAAGGAGGTGGCGGTTACGCCGCAGGAGGACTGGGTCTTTGGCTATGACTTTGCCTATGAAACCCTCACGCAGCACTTCGACACGCATTCGCTGAAGGGATTCGGCGTGGAGCACATGGACACGGGGCTCGTGGCGGCGGGCGCGGTGCTGCACTACCTGCAGGAGACGCAGAAAGGCGCAGTGCCGCATATCCGGCGGATTCAGCGGTACGAGCAGGATGAGCACATCGCCCTCGATGCCGAAACCAAGCGCAACCTCGAACTGGTGCGTCCCATGCAGGAGGATGCGGAGGGCGCGCTCATCGACATGCTGGATACGACGCAGACCCCGATGGGCGCGCGGCTCCTGCGCTCGTGGCTGGTGCGTCCGCTGCGCGACGTGGAGGCGATTCAGGCGCGGCAAGACGCAGTAGCGCACTGGGTGGATGCGCAGTCCGACCGCGCCGATCTGCGCGAGGAACTGGCACAGGTGGGCGATCTGGAGCGCCTGGCGAGCAAAGTGGCCACCGGACGGGCGCGTCCCCGCGATCTCATTGCGATCAAGCTCACGCTGAAGCAGCTGCCGCGCCTTAAGCCGTTTGTTACGCATACCGGATGCGAAGCGCTGGCGGCTCTGAACGACGCTCTGACGCTCTGCCCGGACGTGGTCGATCGCATCCAGGAGGCCCTCGTTGACGACCCACCCGCCAAGATCAGCGAGGGCGGCCTCATCCGCGACGGCTACAGCGACGAGCTCGACGAACTGCGGGACGTGGCTTCTTCAGGGAAGCAGTGGGTAGCCGATATGGAGCAGGAGGAGTCCGAGCGCACGGGCATTCCCTCGCTCAAAGTTGGATTCAACAAGGTGTTTGGCTACTACATTGAGGTCACGAACACCCACACCGAGAAGGTGCCCGACCGCTACATTCGCAAGCAGACACTGGTGAACTCCGAGCGCTACATCACACCGGAGTTGAAGGAGTACGAGGAGAAGATCCTGACGGCCGAGGAGAAGATCGAGCAGCTGGAGCATGAGCTGTTCAACGAGCTCCGCATGGTGATCGCCGAGCACACGCCGCGCCTCCAGGACAATGCGCACCAACTGGCGCGGCTGGATGTGTTTGCGTCGCTCGCCCACGGCGCCGAGACGCACAACTACGTGCAGCCTACTGTAGACGACAGCCTCGTGATCGACATTGAGGCCGGGCGGCATCCGGTGGTGGAGCGGTCCTTGCAGGCGGGCGAGGCGTTCATCCCCAACGATGTGCGCGTGGATCCGGACTCG
>NZ_JAWOAR010000061.1:0-6094 GCF_046498435.1 Longimonas sp.
GCAACAGCTTCAGCCTGCTGCCACCATTGATGGCAACTCGGGCTGGCGCATGTTGGGGCCGCCAGTTGGAAACTTCACCGTAGCCGATCTCGACGCGCAAAACATGGTGCAGGGCGTATCGGATCTTCCACTGGGCGGAGCGGCCAACGTCTACCGGTGGGAAGAAACCGGCTGGGAGCCTGTTTCCTCTGGTAGCAATGCACTTCCGCCGGGTGAAGGATTCATCTGGTACATGTGGGACACGTCTGCTCCGGTAGATCAGTACAGCCCGTTCCCGTTTACGCTGAGCGGCGAGGGAGTGCCGCCAGCAGACGACATGGCCGTAAATGTTGAGAATGGGGGAACCGCTGGGAACGACGGAGACCCGGCAGGAGACGATGTCGAGTGGCACCTGCTGGGGAACCCGTACCCGTATGCGTTCGACCTGAACGGGGTCAACCTTGCTGACCAGGGATTTACGACCACGGCGCAGATTTGGGATCCGAGCCGAAATGGAGGATCCGGATCATACATTCAGCGGAGCCAAGAAAATGCAGGAACAGCCCAGCAGATTGCTCCATGGCAGGGGTTCTTCGTATCAAGGGCCAGCGGTACAGCCACCGAACTCACCTTCAGTGCGGATGGACGTCGTCTTGCACCGGTTACGCCTAAATCCAATCCTGAAGAGCGGTCGCAGGCACGCATCGCATTTTCCCTGTCGGGGTACGATGCTGACGGGGCGATTCAGACCTACGACGAAGCGTTTGAGGTCTTTCTCCACCCAGACGCAACGACGAGCTTCGACGTGCGCAGCGCGGTGAAACTTACGCCTATGACCGATACCTACGCCACCCTGGCGGGGCACGACACGCACGAAGATGCTCCAATCCGGCTGTCGCGTTATTCGCTGCCGTTCGAGTTGAACGAACCAGCCGTAGTGCCTGTCGTGCTCGATGCTCAAAACATCGAGGATGTCGATCGCCTTACCGTGCAGTGGCCAACCATGCAAGGGCTGCGCACCGGGTGGCAAGTGCATCTTCGGGATCTCGAAACAGGAGCCGAGGTCGATCTGCGCAACGAATCCTCGTATACATTTGATGCAGACGCTGCTGTCCCGAACACCACCACCTCCGTCCAGCAATCCACTGCGCACGCGCCGCGTACGGCCATGACCATGGATCAGCATGCCCGGCCGCTGAGCGAAGACACCGAGGCCCGGTTTGAAATCCACATTGCTCCTGCCAACTCCTCCGACGATCCACTGCCAGTCGAACTGTCAGACTTCAGGGTGCAGACGGCAGACGAAGCCGCCACATTGCAGTGGACGACCCTCTCTGAAACGAACAACGCAGGCTTTGAGGTGCAGCACCAGGGCCCCGAGGCCGAGGCGTTCGCCTCGCTTGGTTTTGTGGAGGGACAGGGCACGACGAACGAGCGGCAGACCTACACCTTCGAGACGAGCGCGCTCAACCCGGGTACGCACCGCTTCCGCCTCCAACAGCGCGATACGGACGGCACCAGCACGCTCACCGAGCCGCAAACGGTTGATGTACAGATGCAGGAGGCCGCCCAGCTCCGGGTGTACCCGGTGCCTGTGCGAGAAGACGCGACCGTGCAGTTCGCTGTTGATAGCGCGCAAGAGGTGACGATTGAGGTGTACAACGCGCTTGGGCAGCGTGTGCGCACACTCCATCAGGGCCCTGTTGCAGCGCAGCAGACGGAAACGCTCCAGTGGGGAGGCAGCGGCCTGGCCAGCGGATTGTACATCGTGCGGCTGCGTGGCGAGAAGAGTAGTGCTACCCAGCGCATTACCGTAGTGCGATAGCCCAAGCAGCGGTCCTACAAGCAGCAGTCTAACAGGACAAGCACACCGCAAAACACAGGCAGCCAGCCCGTGCTCATTGCACCGGCAGGCTGCCGTCAGTTACTGCGAGATGGAATAGGGGTTAGAATACACCGTCGAAGTCTTCGTAGTACTCGTCGTCGTAGAGGTACTCATCGTCATCGTCGTCGAAGTCATCAAAGTTCTCGTCGAAATCATCAAGGAGGTCGTCCTCAACGTAATACTCATCGTCGAGAAGGTCGTCGTCGAATGACGCGTACCGATCGTCGAACCGAGGCATCATGTCGTCAGCGGCGGTGTCGTAGTAAGTTTCGTCGTAAAACATAGCAAGTCACATTGTCTGTTGGCGAAACCACGGGCAGAGACGGAGCGCAGTGTGCGCCCAATGTCGGTGGATTCAATGTGTCGGATCGACGCGCGACGTTACAGCAGGTTTCCCCAGGACGGCGCACACATCAAATTCACAAAACCTGTATTAGATTGGGCAGCCTGCGTACGATAAACGTAGACGGGCGAAAGCGAAGCATAGAGCTCCATAGGGAGAGGTGCACATGCGTTTTGGGCGCAGTTGGGTGCGCAGCATGAGATGAGGGATCTGGAGCTAAGCGCTTGCTCATTGTTTGTACCTTCGTATCCCCTCGAACAAAATACACATTAAGGCAGAACCCGTAGCGTAGGCCGAAGGAATCCCTTGTCTTTGCGGTTCGTTAGTGCTACGCTAATGTTTTCACAACTATGCTTCTCATGTTATGGCTGCCGAACAGCACAGTGCGTATCCCGAACCGGAAGACTTCAAGGTGATGCGTCCGTCCTATCACGAAAAAGACGATGGCTACGTTGTAGCCACCATTTCCATTTCGCCATTCAAAGTAGAAGGCGAAAGTACGACAAAAGCCGGAGCCCGCCGGGCAGCCATTTACGAGGCTGAGAAGACCTACCACTCGTATCATCCATCGTACTCGATCAAGAACCCATATCCCGACCATTTTGTGGATGGCGAAGGGGCAACCTGGCATCGCGTACCGCCCTTTCAGCGTACCACGTACGGCGACTATCGCTTCATTGACGAGCAAGGGGAAGAAGAGTATGCCGACATCGAGATGATGCTGATGTGGGACGTGCGTCCTGAAAAAGAGTTGGATCCAGAGGAGGCGTGAGGTCAGGCACTTCAGGCACTTGACTTCACATCGTTTGGCGTTGCGCTGGGAGTGCGGGCACTGTAAGGGGGCCACGGGGCGCATTAGGTAAGTGCTCGGAGTACGCGGTTTAGCGTCGATTTTGGCATGAACCCTACGTGCTCGTAGCGAATATCGCCGTTTGTGTCGATAACATAGGTGCGCGGCACCGCTTCGCCTGGAAAGTGCCGGTATGCCAGGGTGTCTGAGGCAATCTGGGGATAGTTGAGGCCCTGCTCTTCCGCAAATGGTTTCACAACACGTGCGCCCTGCTGATCGGTGGCGAGTCCGACGAACTGCACGTCATCCTTCCATTCGTTTTGGAGATCAACAAATCCGGGCAGTTCTATGCGGCACGGCGGGCACCAGGTGGCCCACACGTTGATAACCATCACCTGGCCATCGTGGTCAGCCGTGCGGAACGTATCGCCGTCAATCGTTTCGTGTGTAAACGTCGGTGCTTCGGTGCCGGGGGGATCCAGGTCGATCATGGGAGGCCAGAACTGGAACATCATGTAGAGTGCCACGCCTACCAGGACCGGCCAATGCCAGTATGTGCGTATCGCCTGGGCGATGCGCATCCAAACTGAGGGCGTATCAGATTCCGCTGAAACAGGCATAGATAAAAAAGGGAACGGTTTAAATCGGGAGGGCTGTTGCCAAATCCAGCTGTAGCGTTACGGCATTGCTTTTCTGAAGCACGCCGGATGTACGTCGTCAGTCGGTCTTTGGTCTCGTGTGGGTGTGGACGGACGAATGAATAGAAGGATGGACGGTGTGCTCCACCAATCGTTCACACGTACATATCTTCACGCATCAACGACGCATGCGGAGTTGGTATAACCACTACCGCCAAAAAGCATCACTTCTTGTCTCTAACCGCACCGAGGTGCATGAATACACGTCACTACGCATCAATTAGCATCAATTAACTGCCGATAAGGGCGCGGGTAAACGCACGTTTCGTGGGTATGGCTATCCCTCTATGTTTTTGATACAGAGTACCTTACGAGGCGAGAATGACGCATATTGTAACGAATGCGATTGCACGTTATGATTGGGCCCGGCGGGTGTCATGGCAGTGCATATCACATAAGCCCCACTTCTGCTTGTGCGCCCGGTCTCTGGTGGGGGACTGGGCTTTTTTGTTGGGGTATGTATCCATCTTGTCACTACAAGACAAAATGATACACGCGGCACGACGGCTTCATGATCCAGAACGGACCCAGAACAGACCTAGAACGCGTTGCCCCTTTCATAAGCCCTCCAACACAAAAGCGGCCCGCATGTGAGCAGGCCGCTTTCGGGCATCTGGTATTGATGCTGTTCCGCGATTCAGAGATGAGAGCAGGGGAAGCCGTTACCCATCGTCGTTATTCCGATCCGATTTCCGTGAGGACGAACGCCCCGACGATCGTTCGCTGCGAACGCGTTTTGAAGAACGCTCTGTGCGTGAGGACCCTTGACTGCTTCGTGTGCGCGAGTCGCTTGAAGAGCGTGTACGGGTGTTGCCGGAAGAGCGTGTACGGGTGCGTCGCTCCGGCGAGCGGGTGCGCGGGGCTGTACGGCGCGCTTCAGGCCGTGAGGAGTCGGTGCGCGCTCGTGTCCGAGGGGCTGGGCGACTCGGTGCTTCGCGCAGCCGGTCCGACGGGATGATAACGCGGCTGCGTTCGCGCACCTGGTCGTCTTGGCGATCGCGATCACTTCGCGCTTCGGAGGCACGTTCGGCTCTATCAGAGGAAGAGGTTGTGCTTCTTCGGGGGGTTACTTTGGGGCGTGGCGCATCGCGGTCGATGCGGCGTACCGAACGAATCCGTTCGTTTTCGGAGCGGTCGGTGCTGCGGTCGGTGGTGTCAGGTTGGCGCGAGGAGCGAGAGCCGCGCTCCGTACGCGAGCGGTCTCCAGAGCGTTCGGTGCGGCGTTCTGTACTTCGCTCGGTCCGCTCACTTCCACGTCCCGAAGAGCGCCCCGTGCGCGACGTACCCCGATCACGCGAGGTGCGTCCATTGCTGTCGCGGGTGGTGCGCCCACTGTCACGCGAAGTGCGCCCACTACTTCGGCCCGTTTCTGCGCGTCCGCTTGACCGAGTTGTTGTGGTCTCCCGATCGCGCGGGGTGGCCGTGCGGCTGGTACGTGTAGATGTGTTGGCACTGGAGCGTTCGGTTCGCGGCGTAGCCGATCGCGTGGTAGTGCGAGCGTTACGAGAAGAGACGCCACGTCCGTTGGCGGTACGTGGGGTATACGTACGTCGCGACGTGCGAAGCGGCGTGTACCCGGTGTAGTAGGACGATCCGTTCCCGTAATATCCATCACCATAATAGTGGTTGTGGATGCCGCCATAAAAGGAGGCCCCACCTCGGTAGAAGTACGGACGATGGAAGGCACGTCGGTAATACGGGCGATGGTAGAACCGTCCGTATCCAATGGAGAGGTGGAACGACGTAGTGGGGCCGTAGAAGGAGTCGTAGTAAAACGGATCGTAGTGGCGGCTATTGTAGCGATAGTTGCTCACGGCCCATGGGCTGTAGTAATGGGAGTAGCCGCGCGAGGCAAACCGGGGGCTGCTTAGCCCACCTTCGTAGTAGGCCTCATAAAAGAACGGATCTTCAGCCCGTATGGCAGTAACCTGATCCCAATAAGCTTCGCCAGAGATGCGTCCTTCTTCACGATCGCGTTCCAACTGGTCGGCCCAGTCGAGCAGTTCGCGCGTAGTGAGTTTACGGTCTACGTTGGGCGCGTAGTCGGGGGCACGATGCGATTCGCGCGGCTGCGTGGTGGTACGCTCACGGTCAGCGGTCTCCAGTTGCGTGTAGCAGCCCGTGAGCATGAGGGCTGCCATCAACAGTACGCTGGGCAGGAGTAGAGTTCGAAAGCGTAACGTGTGGCGTGGTGTTGTCATAGCAGATACCCCCAAGATTTGTGCAGCAGGTTGTGACGATCCGAACGGTGTGGCGCTGGCTAAACATTGCGCGAAATAATGCGCTGGCAAGCAGAACAGTGGCGTCATCATTAAAATGGAACTTGAACAGCGTCAAAATTGGTTGGCAAGTAAAAAACAAGAGGCGGAAAAACAAGTTGCCTTTTTAGAAGAAGAAGT
>NZ_JAWOAR010000086.1:0-7940 GCF_046498435.1 Longimonas sp.
GCCCAGCCGCTCTGCCAGTTTTTCGGTCCGTCGTGAACGATCTCGCCCGGCATATAACGTGGCTGATATTCGACAGGCTCAACAAACCGGTACAGTCGCAATTATGCTGTTCAGAACGCGACAGGACAAAAGGAAAACGATCTTGACAGGGTAGCGTTGGCGAGGGGATGCTGTGCCCGCGCCGTGCGGTGGGGTTTTGGCGGCCGCCCTGTTGAGAAAGGGAAACAATGTTAGTCGCTCCAAACTCGACCAGCCCCGTCCCTCACGTCGTACAGAGTAAACTGGACCGGGGCGCGACCTTTGTCATCACACTGCCCGCTCAACATGAGCCGCCCGCAGGGTATGCGCCCGACGCCCTGCCCTCGTTTGGTGACGACGCGCTCGTACAGCCGGTACGCCCCAAACCTAACGAGCCCCCCCGAGCAAGGATGTGCAAGAAAACGAGAGGCAGCGCGCAGAGACGACGGACCCGGTGCTTTTGGTCGTGGATGACAACGCCGACGTAATGATGCCGGAGATGGATGGCTTTGCGATGGGCCGTGCCCTTATGGATATCCCTATGACCGCAGGCATCCCTCTGCTCTACCTGACAGCGCGAGCCACCGTCCACGATACGATAGACGGACTGCGCATAGGCGCTGATGCTTACCTGGCCAAGCCATTCGACCGCCGCTTGCTGCGCGCCCGGGTGGAAGGACTCATCCAGAAGCAGATGCATCTTCCTGCGGTGCAGCAAGAGCAGGCCGCAGAACAGATATCAGAATCGGCAGCGCCAGACGACTCCGCCACGAATGAGACTGCGGAGGCGTTGTGCCCACCTCCATCCTCATTCATGGAAGCGATGCATCGCGCGATCCAGACCCACATGAGCGACCCCGAGTTTGGGGTGGCGGAACTGGCCGATGCGTTGGCCCTGAGCCGCTCGCAATTGTATCGCCGCCTGGACAAAGAGAGCGATCATACGCCGGGGGCGCTCCTTCGAAACGAGCGCATGAAGCACGCTCACATGCTCTTGCGCACGGGGCAAGGTAACGTGAGCGAAGTCGCATACGCTGTGGGATTCAGCAGCCTGTCGCATTTCTCGACGACTTTTCGCAAGCAGTATGAGGTGGCCCCCTCCACCATCCTCCCCAATGATTTTGCGTAGTGCTGTGTCACAGGTCAATCTTTGGGTTGTAAGGTCCCCGTTCGCATGCTGTCATCTTGAACGGAGCGAAGCGGAGTCCTGACACGAGCGAAGCGACTGAGAACGCAGTGAATAAAGATCTCCCCCAAGGTTGGCAGGGCCATTCAATCGCCTATAGCCCCGATGAGCGTCGAGGAGATGGTTCGGCGTGCAACAAAAGTCGGGGGCGATGCTATGTGACGTGACCCTAAGCGTGGTCTCTGCGCATCATTGCCCACTTGCCCTCCTAATAGATTCTCGCAGCATGTCTTCTGTATCTACCCACGCCATTCGTGTGTATGACGGAACGCAGTGGCATCGGATCAATGTGGAGGAGGGCACCATTCTCCGCGATGCGCTGCTGAACTATGATCTGTCGCCATACACGGCGCTTACCGAGGTCGTGAACTGTGGTGGACGCGGGCTCTGCGCCACGTGCGGCGTGCGTTTGGCCGAGGGGGTGCCCGCCTCGCACTGGCATGACCGCGCCGCCCAACGCTTTGGCTATCCGCGTCTGTCGTGCCAGATTCGGGTGCGGAAGCCACTCACCGTGTATCTGGATACCGAAAAGTGGATCTGGGGCAGACGCCGCTCGAACGAGCCGTCTGATGCATCGTAAATAGAGTGGGGCGCAGAAGAGGACACTCACGTCTGCTGCCCAACTTGTCTCTTCGGTCTAACCGCTCTGTATCTCATGACCCAACCTGCTGTATCCCCGGCCCAGCATCACCCGCGCCTTACGGTATACACCGATGTGCTCGACCGCATCGACGCGCTGCTTGAGGGGGAAACCGACTGGATCGCCGCCATGGCTACGGTTTCCTGCGAATTGCATCATACGTTCGACTACTTCGACTGGACCGGTTTCTACCGGGCGGTCTCCGACGACCTGCTTGTTGTGGGGCCGTATCAGGGCGGGCACGGCTGCCTGCGCATTCCGTTTGATCGCGGCGTATGTGGCGCGGCAGCCCGTACGCGCACCACGCAGTTCGTGCCCGATGTGCACGACGCCGAGGACCACATCGCCTGCTCCTCAACCACGCAGTCGGAGGTCGTCGTGCCTGTGCTCACGCCCGATGATACGCTTCTGGCCGTGCTCGACGTAGACTCGGATACGCTGGACGCGTTTTCGGAGGTGGACCGCGATATGCTGGAACGGCTGGCTGACACCCTGGGCCGCCAGTTCGCCGACACCAGGCAGCGATAGCCGTCCTGCTTCTCTACAGCTGGCACTTGTATCCCATCAACGCGCGGGTCGCATGTCGATCTGTTGCGGATGCTGCACCTCGATCTGTGGGGTGCCCTCGTGCAGCGCAATCGTCCCGCGTACGCAGATCGACTGGTCGCGGTAGCGCTGTTCAGGGGGCCTATCGCCCCAGTGGCGACGCGCATCGCCCCAGATAACGGCTGTAAACGCCTGTGCCGGGTAGGCCTCGCCCAGATTCACAAACGTGGGGGCTCCCCTGATGCGTGATGCATACGAAACCTCGGTGACCGCGCCGCAGACCTCCGCGCTCTCGCCAACATGGGCTCGCGCTTCCCCGGCAGACACCGTTACGGTGGGCTCCTCTACAGGCGGCGGCGTATCGGGCTGCATCACACGCGAGACGAACAGCCCCACGAGTAGCAATGCAGTCAGCGCAAGGAAAAGGGACTTCCACTCCGAAAGGCGTTGAAGCATGTGTAGGAAATTGGTTCAACGCGCATTGCAAACGCAGGCTAAGCAGCGCAGTGACGGTCTGGGGGCTACGCAGCGTCTGACAGGCGATGCAGCGGCAGGCGACATGTTACCATGGTGATGCCATGCATGTGTGCGATTTTGAGCGTTGCGTCAATGAGATGAGCTCGATACCGCATGCGAGCAATACCTTTCCCCGACGGCTGGTTCATCTGCTTCTTGGGATGCCAGTTGGGACCGTCGTTATGAATGGTGAGCACCAGCGCGTCGCGGCCGGCCCGCAACCGAATTACAATGTCGTTTGGCGTGGCGTGCGTACGTGCATTGGTAACCGCCTCGTGGGCAATGCGGTACAGATGCATTGCCGTAGCCGTGTTGGGGATCGAAGGCAGATTCGGATCCCCGATAAACGTGCAGGTGCCACTCCACTGCGCCTCCTGCTCCCGCGCCAAGTCGGCCAGGGCTTCCCCCAGGCGATCTTGCTGTAAGGACACCGGCATGAGGGTATGCGAAAGCTCACGTGCCTTCCCTACACCGGCACGAATCGCATCGGCAATGGCCTCCAGGTCATCGGCCGTGCAGGACTCGCCACGCTCCACCGCCGCCTTTAGGTTTTGCACCTGTATGGCCATAGCGGCAAGCTGCATGCCCAACTGCTCATGCAAAGACTCGCTCACGATGCGGCGCTCCGTAGTGTTCAAGATTGCCATGTCGCGCTCCAAACTGTGTTGCTCTGTGACATCAACCCCTACAAGCACCAGCGCTTCAACCTGCCCATACGCATCATAACGCGCCGTACACGTGCCTTCGAGCAGACGGGGCGACGCGTTCTCTCCTCTCCAGCGCATTTGCACATGTACCTGCCTGGAACGCCCGGAACGCAGTTCCTCGAACCCTTGCGTAACAGCTTGCATTTCCTCCGGATTCGAAAAGAGCATCTGTATGTCCTGCCCGGCTATCTCGCTGAGCGTTGCACCTGTAAGCTTAGCACACGCCTGATTTATAAACTGGATGTGACCTTCAGCATCCATCTCAATGACAACAGCGCCCATCGCGTTCAGCACATCGCTCCGATACGTATCCGAAAGCGCAGGGGAAGCCAATGGGGCCGGTTCTTCCCACCGCGTGGTCATCATGTCAATAAAAGTTAGCATAGGGGATACAGAACGTAGGAGCAGAGAGAATAGGCGTCCTCAAAAAATGAGAACGCAATGTTCAACATGCTTGTGAGCGGCACGCAACGCGAAAAGAGTGTGTACCTTTGGGGGCAGGATACAATCGCGTTGACGTACGATCTTCGTTGCAGACAAACTACCGATACGGCACGCCTGGGTGGGGGTACAGGCTTATTTTGACCGTAAAAGGACCATTTTGTATGATTAAGTACAATAATATTTCGCGGGGCAGATGTGAAATTATGGATACACACGCCGAGAGAGAACCAACCGACCAGGCGCTTCTACCACTTTAGTGGCTGCCTGCACATTTAGTATAACGCGTAATTTTAGCTTAGGACCGGACATTCAGTGTGATCCAGATCCGAACAACGGCGCATCTGAACATGCGCCAGGAGTTGGGGGGAAGTATCTTTAGGACTATGCCAGCCGCGTGCCATTGGGGACGGGCGCATCGGGCGTGGTCAGCACAACATCGCCATTGTCACGATGAAACCCCGTGACCAGACACTCCGACATCATGGGGCCGATCTGCTTCGGGGGGAAGTTCACCACCGCCACGACTTGCATGCCCGGAAGGTCATCGATCGAGTATAGATCCGTAATCTGTGCACTGGAGCGCAGCGTACCGATCTCCTCGCCAAAGTCGATCGTGAGAATGTAGGCCGGATTCCGGGCCTCCGGAAAATCCTCGGCTTCCACAATCGTGCCTACGCGCAGATCAACACGCTCAAAATCGTTCCAGGTGATCGTGTCCATGACAAAGTGCGTTTTGCGGGCGTGTGGAGAAAAACATTACTGCAATGTACGGGGAGCAAGCAGTAGCATCAAGTCGCATGCCGCCCGAACCTCACGCCCCAACGAGCCGTCTGATGTGCAGAGCCGGTGGCCTTACACAGCCGCCCTGTTTCGTTGATTTGTTGGATGCGTTTGGCGTGCCTCATGTCCACCGTGTACACCATTGCCCACTGCTCGGATATCCATTTTGGAAAGATTGCCCACGCCGAGGTGGTCCCGGCGCTTGTTGACGACATCAACGCGCACGATGTGGACCTGGTGGCGATAAGCGGCGATCTTACGCAGCGGGCCCGCACGGGCGAGTTTCAGGCCGCGGTGGCCATGATGGACCAATTCGAGGCGCCTACGCTGGTCGTTCCGGGTAATCACGACGTGTACCCGTGGTGGCGGCCCTGGAAGCGTCTTACAGCCCCGCTGCGCAAGTATCGGCGGTTGGTGCAGCGTGAGTTGCGGCCTACACGCGTTGAGCCCGAAGTGGCTGTGCTGGGCCTGTCGTCGCCGCACGGCGCCACCGTGAAAAGCGGACGCTTGAGTGCAGAGGCGCTCAGCACCATGCGTACCTTCTTTGACGAACACGCGTCGCAATTTCGGGTGCTGGTGATGCACCATCACCTCACACGGATGCAACAGCTGGGCCGCCACGACATCATGGGCAATGCCGACGAAGCCCTGACCGCCGCCGCCCAGGCCCGCGTTGACCTGATGCTTTGTGGACACCTGCACATCTCGCACATCGAACCCGTCGATATTGTCTCCGATCGCGGTGCCAACCACCATCGTATGGTCGTCGCCAGCGCAGGCACCGCCACAAGCAGTCGCGGACGCCAATCGAACCGGGGCGTCAATTTCTATAATCTTGTTCACATTCGCCCAGACTCGTTTTCGGTGGAGGAGCGGCGCTACCAGCCGGATGCGACGGCTTTTGCCGAAGTACGCACTACTTCGTTCGACCGCGTCACGTCGCTTTCGTAGGAGCAGAGAGCGTCTACATACAGCAAGGGCGCCTGCACGGTGCAGACGCCCCTGTATCCACCTGTACTGTGCCGATGTCTGGATCTATTAGGCTGTTAGGCTGTCGGGGCAGCGGCTTCGATTCCTGCAGATACGTGGTCGGCGTACTTGGCGAAGTTCTCGGCGAACATGCGAGCCAGTTCAGCGGCTTGCTGGTCGAAGGCGTCGGTGTCCTGCCACGTGGTACGCGGCTGCAAGATAGTATCGGGCACATTCGGCACATGCTCGGGCACGTGCATGCCAAACACCGGGTCGGGCGTGGTGGATACGTCGTTGAGTTGGTCGTTGAGGATGGCATCGACCATCGCGCGGGTGTAGGGCAGATGGATGCGCTCGCCCGTGCCGTACGGACCGCCGGTCAGCCCCGTGTTGATGAGCCAACACTGCGCGCCGTGCGTGCGGATCTTGTCGCCCAGCAGCTCGGCATACTCGGCAGGATGCCGCACCATAAACGGCTCGCCAAAGCAGGTGCTAAACGTGGCTTTGGGGGCGCTGACGCCCCGCTCGGTTCCGGCCACCTTGGCGGTGTAGCCCGACAGAAAGTGAAACATGGTCTGCTCGGGCGTGAGGTTCGACACGGGGGGCAGCACGCCGAATGCGTCGTACGTCAGGAAGATGACGTGGTCGGGATGCCCGCCCTGCCCTGTCTCCGACGCGTTCGGGATGTAGTCGATCGGGTACGACCCGCGCGTGTTGCGGGTGATGGTGTCATCGGTAAAGTCGGGCGTGCGCGTCTCGTCCTCCAGCATCACGTTCTCGAGGATGGTCCCGAAGCGCTCGGTGGTGCTGTAGATCTCCGGCTCCTGCTCGGGCGTCAGGTCGATCATCTTGGCATAGCAGCCGCCCTCGAAGTTAAAGACCCCGTTCTCGCTCCACCCATGCTCATCGTCGCCAATGAGGGTGCGGCTGGCATCGGCCGAGAGGGTCGTTTTGCCCGTTCCTGACAGGCCGAAGAACACGGCGGTGCTGCCGTCGGGATCTTCGTTGGCGGAGCAGTGCATGGGCAGCACGTTTTCGCCGGGCAGGCGATGGTTCAGCACCGAGAAGATGGACTTCTTGATCTCGCCTGCGTAATGCGTGCCGCCAATGAGCACGAGTTCCTTCTCCAGGCTTACAAAAATAGCGGCCTCCGAGTTGGTGTTGTCGCGCTCCGGATCGGCCTTAAACGTGCACAGGTCAAGTACAGTAAACCCCGGCTCAAAGTCGGCACGATCTACCTCCGGACGCCGCACAAACATGTTGTAGGCAAAGAGGCTGTGCCAGGCCTTCTCGGTGATAATACGCACCGGCATGGTGTACGCGGGATCCGCACCGGCGTACAGGTCCTGCACAAACAGCGGCTTGCCCGTGGCGTAGTCGGCCAGGCGCTCTTGCAGATGATCGAAGGTCTCCGTATCGGTCGGGCGGTTGACCTCGCCCCAGTTGATCGTGTCGATGTTGGAGGCGTCGCGCACCAGAAAGCGATCGCGGGGACTCCGCCCGGTGTACGGATCGGTACGCGTACAGAGCGGACCCTGCGCTGCGAGCTGCCCTTCGTCTTGAGCCAGCGCCATCTCATAGAGTACAGGCGGCTTCAGATTGTAGTGAATCGGGCCGGGGTCGGTCAGCCCCAGTGCGCGAAGATGCGAGGTCACGTGGTCGGGTACAGTCATGACAGCAGCAGAGTGGCTTGATGTTGAGAACGACGGAAACGGGTCGAAATATAACCCGCATCGTGCAATACACCTCTAAGAAAGCGCTTCCAGCCCTCTTTTGCGACAGCTGCGGTTAAGCAAATGTGAATATAAACTAACGTGTGCTGCATTTGCTGTGAACATTATATGTGCGGTATCGCGGATTCAACAAGCTTGGCCGGCTACGGGCCCGCGAATCCCCCGTTACGCTGAATCGTTGAGGACTGCCCAACCCAGGTCTTCTTTTGCACAGCAGCGTATCGCCTTTTCGTGGCCTTTTCCTCGTTTGTGTGTGGCTCGGTGTACGGGTGGATGCGTAGCGATCCGCTCCCTCACAAGCAATTTATGGTTCTTCACTACACAGGGGCGACTCTCCACCCATGCAATCCTGAGAAGTCGTGGGGTCTACACTCAGCAGGTCGTTGAGAGTCTGACTGCTG
>NZ_JAWOAR010000112.1:0-13406 GCF_046498435.1 Longimonas sp.
GGTTCAGAAGTCGCCCAGCCCCCCAACGCCTGTCATCCAGATCCTGAATCAAGTTCAGGACAGGGAAGGCGCCCCTGGCGCCGCAGATCCGGAGCCGAGCGAAGCGAGGGCCGAAGGTCATGCCTGTGGTACGCACGAAGTAATCCATTCGCCGTTTGAAGGCGAACGCACTCCGCTAACGCATCTCTCCATTGGGGCATGGATCCCAGATCGTCGCTCCGCTCCGTCTGGGATGACGGTGTAGTGCTGTGTCAACCCTGAAAGGTTGGGTTCAGATGCGTATTTTCCCCTCCATCCTACCCTTCCTCCCCGGGGAGGAAGGAACTGTGAGGTGCCCCTTCCCAAGTCCCCCTCGGAGGAGGGGGATTTAGGGGGAGGGATTCCATACTATCACACAACCCGAAAAATTATCCTTGACAGAGCAGTAGTGCTGTGTCAACCCTCATTTTGATGGTTGCTCTGCAATCAGCCCCCGCGAAGCCTGTCATGGTGAGCGCAGTCGAACCATCTCCTTGGCGTTTAGCAGGAACTTTTCGGGACGGCACGGCACACGTATCCATCTTGGTTTAACCTACAGAATGACCTGTGACACAGCAGTAGTGGGGGCATAAACAAGCATTTCTGTATGTTCAAAAGCGATCAGATGCATAGCACGACGCATACTCAGACGTCCGCTATTTCTTGCGTCATACCCAATCCGGTTGCCCCCGTTGTGGGACCGCTTCTCTGCACGACACCGGATGGACGTCGTCAGTCGGCCTTGTGTGGGGATGAATGGATGTAGGGATGAAAGGGGGGGCTTTTTCATCCACCCGTTCACGCTTACTTCCATCCTCAGCAGAGCCTCGCAACGAGGCATCATGCACGCGCTGCAATCGCGTACGCCTTCTTGACTTTGGACAGCCCTCCTCCATATACTTCTTGTGCGCTTCAAGTTACACCGTAGTTAATGTTCGCTGTCCCACTACTGGTGATGCACGAAGACAATGCCGCCTGATCTATCTACCGATTCGGTATCGGCGGATTTTGGGGCGGAACGCCCGTTTCAGCAATCGTGGCGCATAGTCCTTGAAGAGGGCCCGATGCGAAGTGATTACCCACAAATGGGCACACGACTCAGATTAGATTCGGTGCGCAGCGCCGATGGCACCCTTTACGACATCACTTCACGAGAGGCGCGCCGCGTCATGAACGACCCCGTTCCGCCAGTTCTTCAAGAATCGAAGTCGGATGTCGTCACCGTTCGGATTACCGACGACGCATAGTAGTTGCGCTCCCCGGAATCACGATTTCCATCTCCCAACCTCACCGCCTCTCATGCTTCGTCTGCTGACTATCGTGGTCGGACTTTTCGCACTCACGCTGCCCTTATGCGCCCAGTCGTCGGAATCGCAGGCGTCCGAGGATGCAGCGCGCCCGGATCTTACGCCGGGTCCACTGGAAATTTCGGTGGAGCGAAGTTTCATGAATATGTCTACGGCCACCACAGGATATGGGATCGCCGCACGCATCGGGTACCGGCCTGCTGGCATGTTGCGCCGTATCCTCCTTGAAGTCTACGGGCTGCACGCACCGAAAGACCGCGACCCGTACAACAAGACGCCGCAAGTCAGTACTGTTGGGATTGCGTCAAGCATTCTGATACGAGATGCTCACCGTCGCATCAATCCGTACCTGATGCTCGGCGGCGGGGTGTATCATGTGGATGCCCAAAAAGAGCCTGCCTGTCGCCCTGAAGACGGCTGCTTCAAAGGAGACGGAGGTACGTTTCGAGACGCAACGCTCCCCTCGGTTCTAATGAACGCGGGGCTCTATCTAACGATTATACCCCGGCTTGCCGTGCGAACCGGAGCACAGCTTTACATCCCCCTCTGTGCGCCCGACCGCGTACTCGACAGCGCCAACACCCGCCCTACCCTTAGCGTTGGCATGACGGTCCGGCTCTGAGCGCATCCCTCGCGCTACCGAATTGGCGCCCCGCTCACGGTGAACGTCCGCTCAAGGGTATCGATTTGGATGCGGAATCGCCCCGGCTCAACGACCGGCGCGGCGTCGCGGCCAATGAAGCTGAGATCGTCTTGCGTGAGCTGAAACGTCAGCGTTTCGGAGGCGCCCGGTTCCAGATCGACCTTGGCAAAACGCTTGAGCTTGCGCACGGAGGGCGTCACGGAGGCTACCTCGTCGCTCAGGTAGAGCTGCACCACATCTTGCCCGGTGCGGTCGCCCGTGTTGGTGATCGTCACCTCTACGTCAACGGTTGCGCCGTCTTGGAGCGCGCTCGTTGTTAGAGTCGAGTCGTTGAGGGTGAGGCGGCTGTACTCGAAGGTAGTGTACGACTCGCCGTATCCGAACGGAAAGAGCGGCTCGGCGCCCTCTTCGCTGAAGTCGGCAGCCAGGCGCTCGCTCGGCTTGTGATCGTAGAGCGCGTAGCCGGTGGGGCGGCTTGGGTAGGTGTACGGCAGATGGCCCGACGGATTCACGTCGCCGTAGAGCACATCGGCCAGGGCCTGCCCGCCTTCGGTGCCGGGGTTGTACGCCGTAACGATGGCGTCGGCGGCTTCGTGCGTGACTCCAAGCGTGCGCGGACGCCCCTGCACAAGTACAAGCACAACGGGCGTTCCGGTGTCGGCGATGGCTTGCACAAGAGCACGCTGGGCATTGGGCAGCATGAGCGAGTGCGTGAGGTTGCCCGCCGTTTCGGTGTATGCGCCTTCGCCCACCGCAACCACGGCAACATCTGCCTCTTGCGCCGCTGACACGGCCTCCTCCAGACGATCGGGACGCGTGAGCGTGCTGCCAGGTACGTAGGTCATCTGGTCAGACCCGATGCGCTCGCGCACCGCCTCCATGAGCGTGGGGCGTCCCTCGTGAAAGAGATCTTGCGCAGCACCTCCGCCCTGCCAGGTGTACGTCCACCCGTTATTGAGCGACTGCATCGAGTGCGCGGTGGGACCGGTAACGAGCACGCGTTCGGATCCCGAAAACGGGAGCAGCGCGCTGTCCTCGGTATCAGTCGTGTCATTGCGCAACAGCGTAACGGACTCGTGCGCCGCCTGTAGTGCCACGTGGCGGTCGCGGTCGCTGCCCACATCGTCAGCCAGCTCCGTACCTGCCATCGGGTCGTCGAAGAGGCCGAGGGCAAACTTCAGCCGCAGAATGCGCCGCACCGATTCGTCGATGCGGGATTCGGCAATTTCGCCATCTTCGACGAGTGCTGTCAGATTCTCAAAGAATGACACATCCGAGGGTACCATGCTCATGTCGACGCCTGCCTCAATGGCCATCTTTGTAGCTTCGCGCTCGTTCTCGGCCACGCGGTGCAGCGATACCAGCTTTTTGATGTCCAGCCAGTCGGTAAGCACCAGCCCTTCGAATCCCAGTTCCTCGCGCAGCACGTCGGTGAGCAAAAAGTGGCTGGCGTGCACGGGGACGCCGTTCACCTCGCCCGAGTTGACCATCACAGACGCTGCACCGGCCTCAACGGCCGCCTGAAACTGCGGCAGATACTGCTCGCGCAGCTCAATGTCGGAGATGCGCGCCGGGGTGCGGTCGCGCCCGCTTTCAGAGCCTGAGTAGCCCACAAAGTGCTTCAGCGACGTAGCCACCCGCTCAGGCGCGCCAATGTCGGGCCCCTGCATGCCGCGATTCATGGCGAGCCCCATCGCGGTAGTTAGATGCACGTCTTCCCCGAACGTCTCATAGAACCGTGGCCAGCGCGGATCGCGGCCCGCGTCGAGCACCGGCGCAAAGTTCCATGGGATGCCGCTTGCTCGCACATCGCGCGCGGTAATCGCGCCAACTTCCTCAGCCAGATCCAGATTCCAGGTGGCGGCCATGCCCTGACTGTGCGGAAAGAGAATCGCTTCTTGCGTGTAGTTGGTGCCATGCATCGCGTCGATGCCATAGAGCACGGGGATACCCAGGCGCGTCTCTGCGGCTTCATCTTGCACTGCGCGGACCACTTCGTGCCAGTGGTCGAGGGGGAAAGCGGTGTCAACGACATTTAAGATGGAGCCTACATGATACTCCTGAATGACGCGCCGCAGCTTTTCGGGATCGATGGGCTGTGGGAAGGTGTCGCGGTCTGTGATCATGCCAAGCTCAAGCTGCGTCATCTGGCCGACCTTCTCTTCCAGCGTCATCTGCGCAAGCAGCGAGTCGACCCGCGCATCCAGATTGCTGATGCGGCTGCCCGTGCTATCGGACAGGGCCTGCTCGATAAACGTTTGGCTGGATGCGGAGGTCGATTCTATCGGGTGAACGCCGACTTCCATCAGCGACACCGAGCGGTCGAGCGGCATGGGGGCTCCATCGTCGGCAGCCCGTGCCCCAGTCTGACTCAGGTCGTTCGACGATATAGGCGGCGCCGGCTCGTCCGCTGATTCGTCCTGCGGTTCTGTGGTAGACTGCGTTTGTGTGCAGCCAGCTAAGGGGCTAAAAAGCAACACAATAAAAAGAGAGAACATGGGGATCCAGGCCGAGGCGCGCGGGACCGGGTCATACATGGGCATATCCAAAAAAGATCAGGGGGCGTTGAACGAGAAGGCCGCGAGTCAGGCGCGTTCGTTAGTTGACGGGGCGGTAGAAGCGTACCCATTCATACTCGGAGCGCACCGGGAAATTGCTGTCGTCGACCTCTCCAGCAAAGCTGGGCGAATCCGACACCCACAGATTCATCATGATCTGCATGTCGATGTCCGGAATCTCGTTCGGATCGGCGCCTGCCACGGTCGCTTGCTTCACAAGCTGGCCATCGCGGTACCACTTGATCTCGCCCGGAAGCCACTCAAACGCGTAGTTGTGGAACTCTTCGGAGGCATCGTAGCTTAGCCCCACATTTTCAGGGAATGGAGGCGTCTGATACGCATCGTTGTTCGGCTCCCCTTCGGGCCCCTCGTTGAAGTAGATGTTGGTGAGCATCCCCTGGTTGTTCTTGCCCACGACCTCAATGTCAATCTCTTGCCACGGGTTGTAGCGAAAGCCAAAGAAGGACGACACCGTGCCGCTGGGTCCGGCCGACTTCATGCGCACCTCGTAGCAGCCGTAGCCGTAGAACCCGTCTTCGTTATCGGTTCGCAGTTCGGCGCCGGTGTAGGAGCGCCCCTGATACTCTTCCTCTCGCAGGTTGAGTATCATTTTGCTGTCTTCGTATGTGATGTTTTCAGGGCGGAAGTACGCCAGGTTGCCGTCGAACGTCGCGTCGCCCCGATCCCAGAACTCCTCGTCGGGTTCGTCGAAATCATCCTCGAAAAACAGCTCGTACTCATCGCCACAGGCACTTTGCACAGCTCCTTCGTCGGAGCTGAGGTCCTGGTCGGAATAGATGATGTCGTCGATGGTAAACGTGAACGTTTCAGTAGGTGTGTTGCCCACGGCGAACACCAGGTTGGCAATACGCGAGGAGAGCTCGCCGTCGCCGCCCTCGTTGACGCTGTTGTCATCTTCGAAGGCACTAAGCGGAATGCTGATACGCGCATAGCCCGATGCATCGGGATCAACGAGATAGTTGTACTGGAACTCGTCATCAACGGGGCCATCGCCATCAAAACTGCCGTTGCCGTCTTGGTCTTCTTGCAGGTTGACCTCCAGCTCAAACGGCTCGCTCGTATTGGCCTGGATGAACATCGTGAAGTAAGGATCGTCGCCCAGGTCGCTCACATCAATGCCGTCAGAGTCTTTTCCAAAGCCGGCGAATCCATCTTCTGCCCCGTCGATGGTAACCTCAAGCGCTGTAGAGCCGTCGCTGTCCATCGGCACGTCGCCACTTTCGGCGAGCCCAATGCCCGCGCCCTGCCCCTGGAACGTGAAGTACTCCTCGTCTTGCAAGCCATCTTCGAAGTCGTCGAAGATGATGCGGCCATCGCCGTCGTCGTCGCCTCGGAAGTCGTTGCTGCCGTCGTCGTCGCCGTCGGTGACAGAGACCGTTTGCGTGGAAGTGTCGGTTTCGCCTTCGTCGTCGGTCACCGTAAGCGAGACGTTGTAATCGCCTGTGCTATCGTAAGTGTGGGTGGGCATCTCGCCCGTGTCGGTGGTGCCGTCGTCGAAGTCCCACTCGCGGGCCGTGATGGTGCCATCGTCGGTCGATTCGTCGGTAAACTCGATGGCTTCGCCGACCTCGGGCTCACTTGGCTCGAAGCTGAAGCGTGCGGTGGGCGCAGTGTTGCCGCCGTCGTCTTCGCCCGGAATGTCATCGCGTCGGGCCAGGCGATCTACGAAGACGGTTCCGGTGAACGAATCGGAGCGGCCCAGGGCATCTAACGACCCTCCGTCATTGACGAGGAGCACAACCTCCGCAACGTCACTTGGGTCGGCAGGCTGGCCGTCGAACTGCACGAAGTTGTCGCGGAAGTCGAAGTAGTACTCGCGGTACTCGCCATCGGCAGGCACTTCCTTAACAAGCGGGTCGATGCTGGAGTTGGCGTCGGGACCATCGTTGGTGTTCAGCGCCATCCGTACGATAGCCGGGCCCGCGCTCTCCTCCGTAACGCGCATGCGGGCCACGAGAACCTGTGTGTCGGTCACATCGATCGTTTCGCTGAGCGCATGGGCCACGCCCGGAAATTGTCCCGGGCCGCCTGTGTCGTCGCCTTCCATTGCAAGCTGTCCTTCTACGTTACTGGCTCCAATGCCGTTGAAGCCAAAGAAGTCGTCGACCACTCCTTCGCCCGCATAGTCGGTAATGAGCTCATCATCGAATCCGACCGACCCAAACAGCTGGATGATGGCAGATTGCGCTCCGGCCGCAAACCGCACCGGCTCCGTAAAGCTGGCAATTTCATCGGGTGGGTTGAACGTGATGTCGAAGGTGGTGCTGCCGTCGGAGGGATCGCCTGTCTCCTCGGCCACTTCGATCGTGAACGGCTCGGGCACTTCATCGGGACGGGGCGCCTCGTTCAAGCTGGTGTAGGTGAGCGTCAGCTGCTTGGTAAGAGGCTCGGCGCCGGGCGTAACTTCAAAGCTCACACGCGATGTGTTGGGCGCGATAAAGTCGTCGCCATCGTCGTTCACGCTCTGGTCGCATCCGGCAAGCAGCGTGCCTGTGCACAGCACCAGCGTGCCGATGAGTAGGCTAAGCAGGGGCGTTCGATAGGGCAATGAAAGCGGGGTTGTAATATTCATAACAGCAAGACAGTCGGGGTGGAAAGACGGAGCAGTGGTGGAGCAGCAGGCCGCTTGCGTGTGTTAATAGCCCGGATTCTGTTCGAGCACGCCCTCGCTCAGATCAATTTCGCGCTGGGGAATGGGCATGCGTTCGTGGGTGCCTTCCACAAAGCCATCCTCCCCCAACACCTCAGGGGCACGGCCCTGGCGCACCAGGTCGAAGAAGCGCAAGTCTTCCATTGCCAGTTCCAGGCGCCGCTCGCGGTAGATGGCCTCGCGCAGTTCGCTCTGGCTGGTTGTAGTGATGTCGGGCAGCACGCCGTCGGGGTCATCAGCATTCTGGCGTGCGCGGGCCCGCACCTGGTTTAGCGACTCGAGTGCAGCGGTGGTATTGCCGTTTTCATTGGCCGCTTCGGCATGCCACAGCAGCAGGTTGGCCAGGCGGAGAAAACGCACATTGCTCGGTCCGGCAAAGATGCCTTGCCCGTTGTTCTGGGGGTACTCGTCTTCCGGAATCCAGATTTTTTCGTTGTGATATCCGGACCGACTGTTGCCCTCGACAACGGTGCCGTCGGGCATCGTTTCACCGTCGAAAATGACTGTGGCGTCGAGGCGTGGGTCGTCGCTGTCAAAGGCATCGACCAGGTCCTGCGTCGGGTTTTTGAAGCCAAATCCCCATGTTGAGCGGCTGGCTTGATACACGTTGCCATAGTAGCCTTCGAGTTGGTTATCGAGCGTAGCGTAGTTGATCTCGAAGATGGATCCGGGGCCGTGCTCGCCACTGGTGCGGAAGATGCCGCTAAAGTCGTCGGCCAGGCGGTATTCGCCGGAGTTGATGACCTCTTCGGCCAGCGTTTCGGCGGGGCCCCACTCTTGCTGGAAGATGTGCGCTTTCACCAGTAGCGTATTTGCAGCGCCCTGCGTGGCGCGTCCGTACTGCGAGGAGCCAAGCGCGCTCTTGGTGGGAAGCACATCAGCAGCAGCTTGCAGGTCGTCCTCGATCTGTGTCCAGACCTCAGGCTCAGGCGAGCGCGACTGGTCGGCATCGCCGATCGTGACCTCGCCCGACAGCAGTACGATGCCGGGTCCATCGTTCGTTTCAGGCTCCATGCCGAAAGCTTGCAACAGGTAGAAGTTGGCATAGGCCCGGATGAAGCGCGCCTCGGCCAGAATGCGGTCGCGCTCGTCGGCATCCATGTCGATATCTGGCACGTTGTTTAGAATCCGATTGGACCGCGTGACAGCCTCGTAGAGACTGCTCCACATTTTTGTGATGTAGAGATTGTTCGGGTTGACCGTGAACGTCTGCACGTCGTCAATATCGGGCTGGTCGTTCTGGCTCTCACCGCCCTTGAACGCGTTGTCGGAGGCTACTTCACCGAATACCATGTCGTATCCCGCCAGAAACTCAGGAGCGCCCTGGTAGGTCTGACGTTTCTGTTGCTGAATCGCCGAGTAGGCCCCTGCAATAGCGCGCTCAGCATCATCGGCGGTGGTGAAGAAGTTGGCCGAGGTCTGCTCGCCTTGCGGTTTAATGTCGAGCATGCTATCGCATCCGCTTGCCACAAGCACAAGCGTAGCAGCCAGCAGAGCAAGAGCACACGAGGCAAAGGACGAAAAGAGGCGATTCGTTGGGGTCGTAGTCACAGATAAAATCATGAGTACGCGGTACGAGGTCGAAGGAAGTCGGAAACAATGCGGCGCTGGGGCTACAGCACGTAGCCGGGGGCACGATAGCTGGGATGCGATGCCCCTAAAACTGGAAGTCAAGGCCCACGGTGTAGGTGCGCGCTTGCGGAAACACACCGCGGTCGATGCCTCGGTCGAGCACGCCGTTGCGCTCGCCAATTTCGGGGTCGAGGCCGTCGTAGCCGGTGAACGTGAGTAGATTCTGCCCACCTACGTACAGGCGCGCTTTGCGCACTACCGAGGTGCCCATCGCTTCAAAGAGCCGATCGGGCAGCGTGTAGCCGAGCGTCACGTTTTTGAGGCGCAGGTACGATCCGTCGCGCACGTAGCGGTCGGAGATGCGCGTATTCTGATTGGGGTCGTTCACGGTGAGGCGCGGCATGTCGTTGCTGGTGCCGGGGCCCGTCCAGCGATCAAGCGCATCCTCCTCCAGGTTGAAGATGCCAGATCCGAGCGTGTAGAATTCGTAGGCAGCAAACAGCTCGTTGCCCGACACGCCTTGTAGGAAGACGTTAAGATCAACGCCCTTGTAGGCCACGCTGCCGTTGAACCCATAGGTAAAGTCGGGAAACGGATTGCCGATGAACGTGCGGTCATCATCGTTGATTACGCCGTCGCCGTTCAAGTCGCGGAAGCGGATGTCGCCTGGCGCAGTGCCTGTAGCTTGAGTCGCATGCTCATCGACCTCTTCCTGGGTTTGGAAGATACCGTCGGTCACGTAGCCGTAGTACGAGCCGATCGGCTCGCCAACTACTGTGCGCGTAACCGGCCCCTGGCGGTAGTTGCCGCCCTGAAGATCATCGCTGGCGCCGAGGCTCTTCACTTCGTTCGACACCGTGGAGAAGTTGCCACTGATCTGATACGTGAGCGCACCATCGAGCGCTTCATCGTTCCACCCGACCGAGAGCTCGAGGCCCCGGTTTTGGATGTCGCCCGCGTTCTGGGTCTGCCCGAAACGTTGCGCACCGCTTGTGGAGAGCTGCGGTACGCCAATCAGCAGGTCCACCGTGTTCTTGACGAAGTAGTCTGCTGTCACCTCCAGGCGCGACTCGAGGAGCGAGGCATCCACGCCCAGTGTGGTTTGGCGCGACTCTTCCCACTTCAGATCAGGATTGCCCGCGCCTGCAACGGTAGCACCGGGAAAGACATCTCCTTCCAGTCCCAGGTTGTAATTACGGAAGCCTTCGATTCCCGTTAGGAAAAGGAAGTCGCCAATGCCGTCGTTGCCGTTGATGCCGTATCCGCCCCGTAGCTTCAACTCATCGACAAGTTCGACATCGTCCATGAAGGCCTCTTCGGAGAGGCGCCATCCAAGCGAGAACGAGGGGAAGAAGCCAAACTGGTTGTTTTCCCCGAATCTGGTGGATCCGTCGTACCGCGCTACGAGCGTAACGAGGTACCGGCTATCGTATCCATAATTGACACGCCCGAAGTACGACAAGAGACGCGAGCGGTCGAGGTCGCCAGTTGCCCCCTGGCTTTCATCCCCTTGCTGCAAGTAGCGAAGCGAAGGGTCGTCGTTGGGCAGCCCGGTCCGGTTCGCATCGATAAACTCGTAGGCATTCCACTCGGCCGATGTGCCGCCAAGCACGGTCACGTCATGCTGATTGAAGACGCGGTTGTACGTAGCTGTATTGCTCCATACAATCGAGGAGCGGCGGTCGGTAAAGCGCGACACGCTGTTGATCGCGTTGGTAAACTCAGGACTCACCTCGTACGTCGGCGTAAAGCCGTAGCCATCGCCGTAGCGCAGATCGAGTCCGAAGTCGGTTTTCAAACGAAGCCCCTCAATGGGGTTCAGTTCGCCAAACACGTTTCCGGCAAGCCGGGTGGCCACGTCGCGCTGGTTGTTGAAGTCGAGCACGGCCACCGGATTGAAAGCATTGTTGCCAAATCGGCTGAAGGTGTAATTGTCTGTTGTTTCCAGATCCGGATCGCGCACCGGCTCGGTGGGCGCAAACTGAAGCGTCTGGATCATGAAGTTTCGCACGTCATCGCCTTCGGGAATGCTGTTACGCGAGCTCCGCCCAATCGACAGGTTCTCGCCCACGGTAAGCAATCCCGAATCGGACGTGTATTCGCTGTTGACTCGGAAGTTGATCTGCCGGTTGTCGGAGGTTTTGACGATGCCTCCTTCGTCGGAAAAGTCGCCGCTGATGCGATAGCTAAAGCCTTCGCCTCCGCCCGAAATACCCAGGCTGTATTTCTGGAAGAGACCCGTCTGAAAGATCTCGTCTTGCCAGTTGGTTGATTCGCCACGCAGCGATGCTGGATTCTCGTATACCGGGGCCTGCCCGGCGTTAATTGCGGCTTCGTTGCGGAGGGTCGCGTACTCGGCGGCCTCCAGCATATCGATCTGACGCTGCGCTTCGGAGGATCCGTACTGCGCGGAGAAGTCCACGATCGTTTCACCGCCTGCATCGCCCTTTTTGGTCGTGATGAGAATAACACCATTGGCTCCCTGTGTGCCGTAGATCGCGGCCCCCGCGCCATCCTTGACAACGTCGATGGAGGCAATGTCGCTCGGATTCAGGTAGTCGGGCCGATCGGGAAGCGGAAGGCCATCAACAACGTAGAGCGGTTCGTTATCTCCGGGCGAAGCGATGCCTCGGACGCGTACGCTGAAGCCTGAGCCCGGACTTCCCGAGTTCTGGGTGACCACGAGCCCGGGGATGGTGCCCTGAAGCGCTTCCGACGGATCGGTAAGCCCCCGGTCGGCAATGTCTGCATCCGAGATAGACGAGACCGAGGACGTGACATCGCCGCGCCGCTGCTCGCCGTAGCCAATGACGACGATCTCGTCGAGCGAACTACCCGCCTCCATTTCGAAATTGACGGTTGTCGTTTCGTCCGCTTCTACGGTAACCTCTTCTTCTACCGAAGCGGTATAGCCTACGAAGGTAGCGCGCACGGTGTACGTGCCGGGCTCTACATTGCCAATCGTGTAGCGGCCTTCGGCATCAGCGCTTGTGCCGATGGTCGTTCCTTCAAGCACGATGTTGGCTCCCGGTAGCGGGTTGCCTGTACTGGCTTCGGTGACGGCACCCGCGATCGTGCCCGTTTGGGCGTAGGCGGCAGGCTCACCTACCCCAAATCCGGCGAGCAGGAAACTGGCGGTAAACAGAAGTAGCCTCTTCCAGACCATGACATTACGGAGACTCGTGCAGAAGGAAGATCGACGGTGCAAGTTAAAACAGTGAGAGCAAAGCGCTTCCAGATGGCGACCGATTGCACCAATGTGCAGGCCCCAAAAGGAATGTGCTGTGCTGCCAGCTACAGGTGAAACCGGTTTCATTTTGAAACAAAAAAATGTTTGAAACCGGTTTCATCCGCGTTTTCAATGATAGTGGTCCGGGAGGGAGAATTGCAAGTGGATCTACCAACTTTTTCCTCAATCGGCCTTGGGCGGCTGCAAATGCGGTTTTTTTTCTGCATTGGAGAGAGGCCAATCTGCTTCTGCCGATCTCTACGATATTGGATAGAGTGCGAGAAGGGCTTGTAGAGCCCCGTAGAAGCGACCGCTGTTCGTGCGGGGGTATACGGACCCTTCCCGTCTCGGGCAGTGTTTGTGGCATCGCTCGCGTCCCCGGCAAGAGGACCGGGCAGAGGGGCCCGAAGGGTCATGCTTGTAGTGCCCCTGAATGGGGGCATCACAAGGCGGAGCCTTGCGACGAGGAGGAGATCGGGCAGCGTGGCGCCGGCATACGGACCGGTGCAGGTGCGGGTGTGGGAGCGTCCGGGTACCAGGTCCAACGGGGGACCGTTGGGCCCAGGATCAATACAATCAAATGTGTAGGGACACGGCGCGCCGTGTTTAGCGCAGGAAGAAACAGGTGCAAACGCATCGCCCGAAGCCGCTCCCCTGGAGAGGGGAGCGATTTGGGGTTTGCTGCTTTACCTTACACCCCAACGTCATCCTGACTCCCGACAGCCGTCGGGAGGAAGGATCTCAACGCCTACCTCGCACAGGTGGCACGATCCCCGCATCTCCGGCCCTTCCCTAATGGCTCGGGCTAAGGGAACCCTCGAATCGGATGCCTATGGCCTGTCCTGCACGGTTGGCACGAGCCTCCCCATACCAGGCGCTCCTTTGCAGGCGCTCCTTTGCAGACGCCCCTTTGCAGGCGTGGCGGCATTGCTTCCCAACAGGTCATCCTGAGATGCTTCACTGCGTTCAGCATGACGACAGAGGAGGGAGCGCCTCACAATGCCGAGTTGTTGTTCGCGCCCCCAAGTCATCCTGACGCCCTTGGTCAGAAGGATCACGCCTCGTCGCCTGGCACAACCTCTCACCCGCCAGGCACCCGCCAACCGAGCGGGAGATGGTTCGACTGCGCTCACCATGACACGCTTCGTGGAGGCTGATTGCTAAGTAGACCTAAAAAGTATCTTAGCAGGTATATCCTTGCAACGAGAGGCTGCTGCCTTGCTCTAAATTACGATGTGAATTCGCTCCGCTCATTATGTATTGCCATCCGTTTGAACCTCTCGTAAGGTACTTATACCCCTTCTCTTTCGCCATTCTCGAAGGTGATAAGATATGGAAGAAACCCTATGTTCGATAGAGATCACTAGGAACTCAGACCAGCTCAAAGCGAAGGTTCAGAGTAATAAAG
>NZ_JAWOAR010000117.1:0-4470 GCF_046498435.1 Longimonas sp.
ATCAGCCGCATCCAAACCGGCGACGACATCGGCCTCGACATCACGCCCTCGCTTGGGGCTGGACTGACGCTCAATCAGGTGGCGGTGAACGTCAGCTTTGGCGATTTTGCCGGGCTCACCGCACAGGACCTGGGCTATTCGTATCGCATCTCGGCCCGCGTCCGGTTTGAGCCACCCGGAGAGTGAAGGGCGTTGGAGGGGTGGAGGATAGCGAATTGATGTGTAGACGGGTGGCAGAAACGCTGGGGACGTCCGCGCCCGGTGGCGCTGGTCCGGGATCCAGGACGTGACAGTTCGAACGCATCGGTCCTCTGCTGCACTTCCACCACAATGTAGGGGATGCGTCCAGCCTTGCACGTCGGACCGCATCCTGTCGCATCCTTCTGGGCTGGTATGGATGCAAGAAGCGCCCGTCATAGGGCTCGCACGGTGTTGTTCAAACAGGCAGGGAGCCGTATCCTCTCTCCAGACAACGTCGGAACAGCAGGTTGCGGGGAGCCATTCAGATGAACGTCTCAAGCCAATACACACGCACTGCACACCCATGACCGTTTCGCGTCACATTGCAGCCGCCGTGCTCCTGGCGCTGTTTGTGATGGGCGGTGTCATTGCGCCCAGCATGCATGCGGTGCATCATGCCCAGGAAACCGCTCATGAGGGAATGCCTCATGATGAGGTGCCGCACTGCGAGGCTGTTCCGGCGCGGTGGACCGCAGACACGCCGCATGCCGATGCAGACTGTGCGCTGTGTGGTGCTGTATTTCACATCTCAACGCCCTCGCTTTCGGCCCTTCCCCCCGTCTATCGGCTTCAGGAAGGAACGGTGGCCGTGCAGCAGAGCCCAGCGCCCCATGGCACAGCTCCGGCAGCCCACAGCCGCGGTCCGCCCCATGCCCGCGCGCATGCTTAACGAACGGGCACGCACGCTACGCCCATCACGTTCTGTGATGCATTCGTAGCCATTGCAGAGTCGCTTTGTATCTGCCCATATCTGCCCCTGCCGTTAAGATGCTGCGCCTTGCTATCGTCATGGGGTCGCTTGTCTGGGTATTCTGATTGGTATTGGTATGATTCGTTTTGTTGTACGACATGCATGTGTATTGCTTCTTTTCATGGTAGGGACGCCGCTGGGCGTGTGGGGGCAAACAAGTGCGCCCGAAGCCGACCGAGGCGCGGTGTCGGGCACGGTGGTCGATGAAGAAGGGGCTCCACTCCCCGACGTCCAGATCGTTGACCTTACGCTGCAGCGCGGCACCACCACCGACGCCGACGGCACCTACCGCCTCGACCGGCTGCCCGAAGGGGAGCATCTGCTGGAGTTTCGGTTTGTGGGCTACCGCACCGTCGTGCGCGAGGTGCAGGTCACCGCAGGCGAAACCACCACCGTAGACGCCACCTTGCAGACCCGCGTGCTGGAAGCCGATGGCGTAACGGTGACAGGCACCGCCCGAGCGCGCAGCACGCTCCGCGCTCCCCAAAGCGTTGACGTGATGGGACTGCAAGAGCTGGAGGCTCGACGCGGGGCCGCCCTTGGCGATCTGTTGCAAGACAACGTGCGCGGCGTCTCCTCCATCAAGACGGGCTCGCAAGCGGGCAAGCCGGTGCTGCGCGGGCTGAGCGGCAACCGCATCAAGCTGCTCAAAGACGGCGTGGCGCAGGAGTTCTACCAGTTTGGCGTGCGTCACTTTCCCACGACTAACACCAGCGAAGCCGAGCGCGTAGAAGTGGTGCGTGGCGTAAGCAGCATCCTGTACGGCTCCGACGCGCTGGGCGGCGCTATCAACGTCATCAGCAAGCCCGCTCCTACGTCCAGTTCGGGACAGGTGGAGGCCGAGGGCTCCGCATCCACCCAGTACTACACCAACAACAACGAGCGCGCCGGATCCATCGATCTGCAGGTGGCGCAGGGTGATGTCGGCTGGCGCGTGGGCGCGGAACGGCGCATTGCGGACAACTATCACGCTCCAGATGAGCCGACCTTTTCGGAAACAGGCGAGGGGGGCACCTTTGGCGACCCGCGCTATGCCAATGAAATACCCTTCACCAACTTTGAGCAGTGGAGCGCCTACGGACAGGTCGGTATGCAGGGCGATTTTGGAAGCTTGCAGCTGCATGGCGACTATTGGCAGAACGCACACAACTTCCTGCTTCCCGACGGCGGAACGCCCGGTGAAACGCCCTTTCCGCCTGCGGGCCTCGGCCAGAACCTGGAGCACAGCAATGTTGCGCTTAAGGGCAACATCACCGCAGGCAACGTGGTGCTCAAACCGCGTCTGAGCTGGCAGCGCTCCATCCGGCAGTCTGCACCGGGCACGGGCGACGTGACGCTCGCCACCATTCGCGAGAACGGCGGGCTGGGCGGATTCGACTATCCGCTCGATCTGAAAACCGACATCTACACCGGGCGCCTGGAGCTTGTGCATCCGCCCGTGGGTCCACTGAACGGCACCGTAGGCGTGGAGGTGCAGCATCAAGATGCCGACACGCGCGGCCCCGCCGAACTGCAACCATCGGCGCGCACCTGGAATGCCGGACTCTTTGTCTTTGAGGATGTGGAGATGGATCCGCTCACGCTCTCCTTTGGCGGACGCGTAGATGTGCGCGACGTGGAGGCGGCCCCGAACGACCGCACCACCGATGCCAACCTCCTGGAGAACACGTACACCACGCTCTCAGGCTCGGCGGGGGCCAACTACGCACTCGGTAACGGCATGGCGCTGGCTACGAACCTGAGCGCTGGCTTCCGCGCGCCCAGCGTGTTTGAGCTGTATGCCAACGGCGTGCACGGCGGCGTGGCGGCGTTTCAGGTCGGCACTCCCGAACTCGACCCCGAGCGCTCCTACAGCGCCGACCTCTCGTTTCGCGTGCGTCGCGACCGCGTGACCGCCGAAGTGACCGGCTACGTCAACGCCATCAACGACTACATCTACCTGCGCAATACCGGCGAAACGAACGAAGACAGCGGCCTCCCAATCTTCGAAGCCGGACAGACCGATGCCATCATTCCCGGCATCGAAGCGACGCTCGAAGCAAGCGTGCAGCCGTGGCTTCAGGTGGGCGGCAGCACGGCTATCCTTGACGGCACCGGCGACGCGCTGGGCGCCGACGGCAGCGATGGCACACTGCCGCTGCTTCCGGCCAACACCGTTTCGGGCTTTGCCCGCTGGGTGCCCAGCGGCACCGACCGGCTCCGCAACCCGAGCATCGAGGTCAACGTGAAGCACGCCCTCGACAAAGACGCCGCCGGACGCTTCGAGCCGTTTGCGCAGTTCGATGGCGACTTCGGGCCGCCCTTTGGTACGGCATCTACAGAAGCCTACACCGTAGTCAACGCCGAAGCACAGGCCACGCTACGCACCGGCATCGGCGCGCCACTCACGCTATCCATCGGCGTGGACAATGTGTTCGATACCACCTACCGCGACTTCCTCGACACGTATAAAGGCTATGCGCTCTCGCCCGGACGCGATCTGCAGTTTGGCGTGTCGGCATCGTTTTAGGGGATGATCCGTGCTTCGACATGTCGTAGACAGCCCGGCTCCCGGTTCAATCTGGCAGTCGGGCTGTACTCGTTTTGTGCAACTGGGACAATGCAGCTGGAATCGGTGCTCGGTCTCTGCACGGATTAGTGGGCATCATTGGGTTAATGCGTTGGCGCCCGCGAGACACCCATCGAAAGCGGACTGAACGGACGCATTGCTCGGGCCATCGGGCAATCCGAGAATGGCGATTTCTGTGCGCGGTGTGCGCGACCATGTGCCCTCGAACGTAAACGAGGCACGGCGTCCGGCCATCTGCAGCAGAACGCGTTGTTTACGCGTTTCCTCGGTAAACAAAAATCCTTTGACGCGGAGAATGGTGCGGGGCAGTTCGCGCAGCACGCGCCGCACATCATCGAGGGTCGTGAATGGCACGTCAGACTGGTACGACCAGCGACGGAACGTGGACTCGTGGTCATGACTCTCGTGGTCATGGCTGTGCTCATGGTTCTGGGCGGAGCATGTCGGCGTAGCGTGTTGGTCGATGAGCAGTGGCACAGGTACGTCTGCATGAACAGTTTCCAAAATGCGGGCATCGGGCGTCCAATCCTGAATCCATGCCCGCAGCGAACGAAGCCGCTCCGCATCCACCAGATCGGACTTGTTGAGCAGCACGATGTTGGCACTCTTGATCTGCGATTCTACAAGTTCTTAGACGTGTGCCTCGTTGCTGTACGGAGCCCGTTCCGCGTCGATGACCGTTAGCACGCTGTCAAGACGGAGATGGGATTGCAAGCCGGGCATCATCAACTGCGCGGCAATGGGCATCGGATCGGAGATCCCACTGGCTTCGATGAAGATGTGCTCTGGGGGAGCATCCCGACCGATCAGGTACGATAGCGCTGAGGTTACGCCTGCCTGCATGGTACAGCAGATGCATCCGCCTTCCATGCGTAGCACATCAGCATCCTGGCGGATAACGAGATCGGCA
>NZ_JAWOAR010000141.1:0-10862 GCF_046498435.1 Longimonas sp.
CAAGCCAAAGGCGGCCACCGCCGCTACGATGACGGGATCCATGTCGTGCTCTTGGGCCCGCTCGACGTACGCGATCACACCTTCCACGAGGTCAGGCAGGTCCTCCGGTTTGGCGCTGATATGCTCGGGGAGCGGTTCGCTGGTCCGCCGGTGGCGCATGCCGATGAAGCCGCCCTCCTCGCGTAGACCAATCGCTACAAAGCGTTCGTCCCCGATGACGATGCGCTGAAGCCGGACGAGCTCTCGGGCGGTGAGCTCGGTCGCTCCTGCTTCAGCAATGGCCTGTCCCCAGCGATGCATGCGGTCGCGTGGGGGCGACTCCCCTTCGATCTCGAACGAGGACTGGCTATCGCTTAGCAGCAGGAACGCCGCTGCCCGTGCGGTCACGTCGGGATGGGTACGCCCGACCACCTCACGCGCTTCCTGGTCCAGCTCCGCACGCACGTTCTCTTTTAGCGTCTCCGTCCAGCGTACCATCGGGCAGAAACGCGGAGAGCCCGGCACGTTATTTCGTACCTGATGCCGACGCGAAAGCTCACCATCTGCCAAGGCCACCTGCTGCGACGGATCGACCACGTCCACGGCCGCCGGGCGCCCCTTCACATCGGGCACCCCGAGCTCGCGTCCCGTGAGCCACTCATACAGAAACCAGATGCGGCGCGTGTACTTGCTGGTAGGAGACTCGCCCACCCACGAGCTAAGCACGCCTGCCGGTATCACTTCAAAAAGCGTGTTCAAGACGGCCAGACGGACGCCCTCCACCTTGAGCGCCAGCTCCAGATGATCAGTTAGGGTATCGTTTGGCCTCCGCCGGCGAGGAAGGACCCACCAACGGGCCGCCTCCTCCGGCTCATGGCGCTTTGCGACCATCGCAAGTCGGGGCGGAGCCGGAATCGATAGCTCGAAGTGCTCGATCAGCGCGCTGTATCCACACGGCCAACCGGGCTCCGGCATACCTCGCCCGTTCCAACTCGTGCGCGGCTTGTCCGGAAGGCGATCGAGCGTGAGTGACATAAAAGTGCTTTAGGCTCCTAACAGGTAGTCATATAATGGTAATCGACGCGCAAATGTGAGAAGGCGCCTGCCGAGCGACAGTCGCTCGGCAAAGCGCTTGCGCTGTTGACAGAATGCTCGTAAGGCAGCAATCATTTGAGATATCGCTTGCATACTTGACAAAACGATCGCAAACGCCCCCATGCTTGGTAAAGCACTCGCAAAACAGGGATAAGTTCAGTTGATCCGCAGGCACCATTGATCCGCAAGCACACAACCCGCACGCCTCGAAAAAACAGAAATCAGTGCGTTCGGGCCGCCCCTTATTTGGCACTCGTGATTATACGTCAGCAGAATGACCGATCCAACTTTTCGGGCGCCACCCATGTCGTGCAGCCTGGCGAAACGTTGTGGGACATCGCCCGCTCGCATCGCTCATCGGTGGGCAGTATCCAGCAGCATAATGGACTGAGCGACGGACGCCTGCAGCCCGGGCAGACGCTCAAAATTCCATCGCCGTAAGAGGTGCGTTCTACATATCCAAGTAGCAGGTAGGGACGCAGCGCGCTGCGTCCCTTTTCTTTATTTAGCGAGACTACAGCACATATAGTTTAATCAAGTGACCTACATTACAGCTGTACCATCTCTAACGACTTAACAATTATTTAATTTGAAAAAGTAATTCGGGGGGGTAGACTACTTGTGCGTTTGTCAAGGTAATGTGAGCAATCAATCTCATGTCATTCTCTGTTGGTAAAAGTATTGTTGGTTTTGCTTTAGGAGTTGCTCTGCTATTCGGGGTTGGGTTTGCTGTGACCGAGAGCGCTGATCAGTCATCTGAAGACGAGGGAGTACCATCAGATTTCCTTCCGGTTGATAGGATTAGCCCACTTGAGGCAGAAGAGCAAATTCCTATGAGCCAACTCATGAGCCAAACAGACTGGACAGTGGTTTTGGTGCTTCGTCCGACAGATTGCTATTCCTGTTTGGAATATGGGACAAAGATCCCTCAAGAACTTGGAATTAACGGGCACAGTGAATTACAGATAACAGCTATTGGGGTTGACACCAATAAGGGCGAACTGCGGTCATTCTTAGGTGATGTACCGTTTTCCTATCCTGTGTATACTGCGCCTTTGAGTTCCGAAGCAGAACGGTTCTATCGTCACCTTGATAAAATGGGCCAGACGCCGCTAATGCTTTTGGCTGAAGGTCAAGATGTGAGGTATGCCTCACGAATCGTTTCTGACAGAGAAGTCATGCAGGCAAGGTACGACGAACTGCTGACGTATCTTCCAAGCGGAAGTCGCTAATGGGGCTTCTAAAATATCACTTACCTATACCCAATGCATGTTATGTATTGGGATTGAGCGCACGTAGTAAATGTCAATCTTATTTCCAATTGGTAGAATGAGGTGATTTGTCATAGTTTTAAATTTAAAAGGGATGGCTTCAATTTTCATACTTATCGTAGCTTTCCTGCTTACCGGAATGTCTTATGAGGTGGATGAGCAGGCGACGGTTGATGTAGCCACAAAAACAGAGGCCGTCCAATATGTGGAGCCTGGCGTACAGTTTGAATCGGACAAGATTGATGTTCCATTATGTGGGTGTCCGCATATCATCATGTCCTGTGGCTGTGTACCTCTCTAAAATAAATCGACGGAATTGATCATACGTGCGTGGTATGCTTGATTGCATATCACGCACGCTTTAATTCGAATTGCTATGTTATATTTTTTGCTTCTCGTCTTTTCACTGTGCTTGGTTAACCCGACTTTGGCGCAGACGCCAGACCAAGAGTGGACACTCAACAATACCTTTTACATCACGGCTATTGACATTGATAGCGAGGGCCGTATCTATGCGAATGATCTGGAAGCGCACCAAATCCATATCTTCGAAGACGACGGATCACACATTCGCTCCGTCGGCGGTGAGGGGGAAGGGCCCGGAGAGTTCATGATGCCGCTTCGTGCCGAACTAAGCCCAGACGAATCTGATTTTATGGTGCGCGATTGGCGCAATAGGATAAGCTTTTTTACGCGCGAAGGGGATTACAAACGATCCTTTGTCACGCCTGGTATCATTCCTTCTGGCAATATTGCATTCAAAAACGACTCGCTTTTGATCATTACAGGTCTTGATGGAGTGCTTTCTTCTGGACATACCATGCACTTCTTTACAAAAAGTGGGGAAAAGATAAAGTCATTCTTCCCGATGCGTGAACGTGCGCAGGAATTCAACATCAGCGTGTGGGCCGACGCTTCTTTTGTGATTCAGGGAAACGAACGAATATACGCAATACAGCCAATCGATTATAGTATAAGCATATTTTCGCTCGATGGAGAGCAAGAGCAAGAAATATCTGTTTCTCCTCCCGAACACATTGTTCTGCCCGAGGAGCCGCAGCCTGAAAGCAATCTTGATGAGTGGACAGACAAGTACAATTTGCCGCGATCAATGTACATGGTGGCCCCCGATGTGCTGGCGGTTACTATTGGTGAAGGAGGGCGACCTGCTTCAGAGAGTACATTAGTGGATTTGATAGAGGCCGACTCTGGGGAAGTATTAGGTAGCGTTCGCCTGCCGGGGGTTGTCGTTCATGCCGACCGTGATGAAGAACTTCTCTACGCAGCAGAGGCTAACGAAGATGAGCTTTCTACGACCCTTCGGGCCTACCATATAGACGAACTGCTAAACGCAGCAGAGTGAGCGAACCGTCTGGAATGGAGTCTCCGTCCGAGGCCCCCCTCACGACCGCATCAAGTTTTTCAGCACGAAGAACACGTTCTCCTTTCGCTCGCGCAGGCGCCGGTAGAAGTACGGAAACCACTCCGTACCGTAAGGCACATACACCATCATGTTGTATCCATCAGCGGCCATTTCGCGCTGGGTATCCGGACGCAAGCCGTACAGCATCTGAAACTCGAACCGGTCGCGCGAGATGCTTTCGTCCGCGGCGAATTGCTTTGTAGCGCGGATCAACGAATCATCGTGTGTCGCAATGCCTGAATAGGACGTGTGCTTCAGCAGGCGCTGCATGTAATCGGTAAAGCGCGCGCGGATCACGTCCATGTCCTGGTAGGCCCGTGCCGCCGGTTCGCCGTACGCGCCCTTGCACAGGCGCACGCTCACGCCCAGCTCGCACATCCGGTCGATGTCGCGATCCGTGCGCTTCAGCATCGCCTGCAGCACCGGACCAATGTGATCTGGGAAGTCCGCATGCATCGTCTCAAAGATCGACAGCGTCGAATCCGTCAGGTCGCTGCCCTCCATATCCAGCCGCACAAACATGTCGTGCTCAGCGGCCACCTCCATGAGCGCACGCAGGTTCTTGAGGCAGAACTCCTCATCGATGAGCTGCCCCAGCATCGACAGCTTAATCGAAATGCGATTGCGGCGTTCGGGCGGCGTCACCGCGTCCAGCGTGCGCACCAGCTCGATGTACGTATCGCGCGATTGCCGCGCCACGTCACGGTCATGCACATGCTCGCCCAGCAAGTCGAGCGCCACATGCAAGCCATCGTCATTCAGCGATTGCACCGCAGGCAGCGCCTCGTCAAGCGTTTCACCCGCCACAAACCGGCGGGCCAGGAAAAAAGGAAGTTGCATAGCAGTAGGTAATGAAAGCGCTTTTACAGACAGTAAAACATAGGCATCACGTCCGGCACAAGTTGGCCTGCGCGTTGAAAAACCAGTTCGAAATACAGACATTGTTGCGCATCGGAGGGCTCTCGAAGCATCAGGCATCCGTTTGGAAAAACAAAAGTATCGACGCGCCCCCGGTATTCCTCGCAGTTTCTCCGTCGCTCTCGTTCCTGCGTCCTACATCTTATGGCCACGCAATTGCCTTACGCCTCCCGCCCGTGGGTCGCCGGAGCCGATGCCTGCCCGGCCGGGTGGATCGTCGTACTCGAACACACCGGCACGGGCGCACACCGGCACCGTATCGTAGAGCACACCGCCGACCTCTTGCATCTGCCCGAACAGCCCGCGTGCATTGGCATCGACATGATTATTGGGCTGCCGGCCAAAGCCCGCTCCGGCGGACGCGCCTGCGACCGGGCGGCCCGCACCCTGCTCGGATGGCCGCGCTCCAGCAGCATCTTCTCGCCGCCGTGCCGTGCGGCGCTGGAAGCGGACTCCTACGAAGCCGCCACCGCTGCCAACCGCGCCAGTCACCCCGACCGCGTGGGGCTTACCAAGCAAGCATTCCACCTCTTCTCCAAAATCCGAGCACTCGACACCCTCATCACGCCCGCGAGGCAGCATCGGATATGCGAGGTGCACCCGGAATGCAGCTTCTATGTGCTCAACGGCAACGCCCCGGTCGATGCATCCAAACACACCGACCATGGCATCCAGCATCGCATCCACCTGTTACAAGACGCCGGGTTCGATGGCGTCCCCGATGCGTGTAGCGCTTACCCGCGCCGCCAGGTCAAGCGCGACGACATCCTCGACGCCCACGCGGCCTGCAGCACCGCGCGCCGCATGCACCAGGGCACCGCCGCACGCCTCCCCCAAACCGAACCGGTGCCCGTTGACCCCACCGGACTGCGCATGGAGATCTGGCGGTAGTTTTCCAATTCGGGGGAATCTTGCAGCCTGCGCGGCTGATACGAATCGTCCACACAGACTACTTCCTTTCGCATCCCCCAACCTGCCATGCCTACCGACATCGCCAACCTGCGCGAGGAGTACACCCGCGCCACGCTGACGCGCGACGAGGTCGCCAGCAATCCCATTGCGCAGTTTCGTGCGTGGCTCGACGCAGCCATTGAGGCCGACCTGCCCGAGCCCAACGCCATGACGCTGGCCACCGCCGACAAGCAGGGCCGTCCGGCCTCGCGCGTGGTGCTGCTCAAGGAACTGGATACTGGTTTTGTGCTCTACACCAACTACCAGAGCCAGAAGGGCCAGGCGCTACAGGAAAATCCGCATGCCGCACTCACGTTCTGGTGGGAGCCGATGGAGCGGCAGGTGCGCGTGCAAGGGCACGCCGAGCGCGTCTCGGAGGAACAGTCGGATGCCTACTTCGCCAAGCGTCCGCGCAGCAGCCAACTGGGGGCATGGACCTCGCCGCAGAGCCGCGTCATCGACGGCCGCGACGTGCTCGACGATAACTGGGCGCAGGTCAAGGAGCGCTTTGGTGAGGAGGGCGAGGTGCCGCGTCCGCCGCACTGGGGCGGCATACGCATCGTGCCGCACACCGTCGAGTTTTGGCAAGGCCGCCCCAGCCGCCTGCACGACCGCTTGCGCTACCGCCGCCCCGACGCAGATAGCGAAGACCCGTGGACGATCGAGCGCCTGGCCCCATAGCGAAGCAAGCGGGCGCGTGCATTCGTCATTGGTAACAGCAGGCATGCATCCATATCAACAGTGCACGGTGTCATTGCAGATGACAGCTATGCTGTGTACCGTGTATAAGCACAGCGTGCTACTCACAACTCCCCTGCCTGTACATGCTTTCCTGGATACGACTTGCGCTCTACTCCTTGCTTGCGTTTGGCATTGTCGCTACGGCACATGCCCAAGACAATGCCGCTGACGATGCCGAAGACACAACCCGCGCTCCACTCGTGCGGCATCCCGCCGTGCATCCCGACGGCGAAACCATTGCGTTCTCGTTTCAGGGCGATGTGTGGAGCGTACCTGTGTCGGGGGGACGCGCCAATCGTCTGACGGTGCACGAAGCGTACGAATCCAACCCTACCTGGAGCCCCGACGGCAACCACCTCGCCTTCAGCAGCGACCGCTACGGGGGCGATGATCTGTACGTAATGGATGCGGAAGGCAGCCGCCCCAACCGCCGCACGTTCTACTCGGGCACCGACGCCCTCAGCCAGTGGGCCCCCACCGGCGACCTGCTTTTTACCACGCGGCGCGCCTACGCACAGGTTGAGCGTGAGTCCGAGATTCACCGGGTGGATGCCGAAGGCGGGCTGCCCCAGCGTCACCTGGACGCGCTCGGATACGCGCCTGTTATGTCGCCCGATGAGCGCTTCATCGTGTTTGAGCGCGGCAGCAATGGCACCACGCGCAAGCGCTACCGCGGCCCTGCCGCCAAGCAGCTCTGGCTTTACGACACGGAAGACGAATCCTACACGCAGCTTACCACCTTCGACGGCAACGACCACAACGCCGTGTGGACGGGGCCGCGCACGCTGCACTTCATCAGCGAGCGCAGCGAGACCTACAACGTGCATCGCCTGACCCTTGCCGACGACGGAACGCCAGAAGGGGACCCCGAGGCCGTAACCACCTATGACAATGGCAACGGCGTGCGCCACCTGTCAGCCGGCGCCGATGGGGCCGTGCTTGCGTTTGAGCGCCACACCGACATCTACGTAATGCGCCCCGAAGACGAGGCCGATCCTGAGCGCCTCTCCGTTCAAGTTGCCGAAGACGACCGCTTCGATCCGGTTGAGCGCGAAACCATGACGCGCAGCGCCAGCGACATGGCGGTGTCGCCCAACGAAGACTACATCGCCTTTGCCGTGCGCGGACGGCTGTTCCTAACGCGCAACGATGACGAGAGCAACCACACCGTGCAGCTCACCACCGAAGCCGCCCACGATCGCGAGGTGCAGTGGCTCGACGATGAAACGCTGCTCTTCGTATCCGATCGGGGCGGCACGTACGACCTCTATCGCCTCGAATCGGGCGATGCAGAGACCGACGACCTCTTCGATGCCCTGGCCTACGACATCACACCGCTCACTGAAACCGAGACCGACGAGCGCAGTCCCGTGCTTGCGCCCGACCGCTCGCAGGTCGCTTTTCATCGGGGCGCAGCGCACTACGGCCCAAAGTCGCTCGTGGTGGCCGACCTGACCGACGACCAGACGCTCAACAATGAGCGCGTGCTGCACGAGGGATGGAACGAAGCCAGCGGCGTGGCCTGGAGCCCAGACGGCCAGTGGCTCGCGTACTCGCGGCCCGACCTCGACTACAACCACGAAGTCTACATCCACGCAGCCGACGGAAGCGAAGACCCCGTAAACGTAACCCAGCACCCACGCCCCGACCGCAACCCCGTGTGGAGCCCTGACGGCAGCAAGCTCGGCTTCGTCTCCGGACGCAGCGGCGGCAACGACGATATATGGTTCGTCTGGCTGCGTGAATCCGACTGGGAAAAAACCCAGCAGGATTGGGACGAGGACGCTCCGCAGCGGCCCTCTGCCAGCAACAAGGAAGCAAATGACGAAGCCAACGATGAAGAGGAGGGCGAAGACGACACGCCCGATCCGGTCGAGATCGATTTCGACACGATCCATGAACGCCTGGAGCGCGTCACAGCCGGACCGGCCAACGAGGCGAACCCGGTCATTGGAAAAGAGGGCGACACCTTCTTTTACGTGGCCGGGCGCGGCGGACGAACCACCACCGCCGATACCGAGGTCGATCTTTACAGCATCCAGTGGGATGGCAGCGAGCGAAAAGCCCTCACCGAGGGCGATCTGGGTCCGTACAGCGTGCGGCTTGGTCCCGAGCAGAGCCATCTCTTCTTCGCACACTCCAGCGGCCAGCTTGCACGGATCGCAACCGACGGCGGAAGCGTAGAGCGCCTGCCGTTCCGGGCACGCATGGAGATTGATTATCCCGCAGAGCGCGCCCAGGTCTTCGATGAAATGGAGCGCGCCATGGAGCAAGGCTTCTACGATCCCAACTTCCACGACGCCGACTGGGACGCGCTCGTGGAGCAGTACCGCCCGTGGGCGATGCGAGCCTCCACCTCAACCGACTTCCAGTACATGGTCAACCTCATGCTGGGCGAACTCAACGCCAGCCACATGGGCTTCTACGGCCCCGACCGCGCCGATACGCAATCCGAGCAAACAGGACTGCTGGGCGTAGAGTGGGCCCCTGCCGACAACGGGCTGGAGGTCACCCGCGTGGTCCCAGATAGCCCCGCCGATCGCGAGGTAAGCCGCCTGAACGTGGGCGATGTCGTCACATCCATCGACGGCACCGCACTCAGCGCATCCACCAGTCCCTACCGCCTGCTAAACGACACCGTCGACGAACTGGTGATGCTTACCGTGCAGGACGACGACGGCGACACGCGTACCGTGCGCATCCGGCCCACCAGCAGCTTGCGCAGCGAGCTCTACCAGGAGTGGGTGGATACGCGAGACGAGCTTGCCCGTGAATACTCCGACGGACGCCTCGGCTATCTGCATGTGCAGGGCATGAACTGGCCCAGCTTTGAGCGCTTTGAGCGCGAGCTCTTTGCCAGCGGCAACGGCAAGGGCGGCCTCATCATCGACGTGCGCTACAACGGCGGCGGCTGGACGACCGACTACCTCATGGCTACGCTCAACGTGAATCAGCATGCCTACACCATCCCGCGCGGCGCCACCGACAATCTGGAGGCAAACCACACGGAGTTCCGCGACCACTACCCGTTTGGCGAACGCCTCCCGTATCCCGCCTGGACCAAACCCGCGGGCACGCTCATCAACCAGAACAGCTACTCCAACGCTGAGATCTTTGCGCACGCGTTCAAGTCGATCGACCGTGGGCCGGTCGTGGGCACGCCCACGTTCGGGGCCGTTATTTCAACAGGAGGCGTAGGGCTCCTGAATGGCTCGTTTGTGCGCATGCCGTTCCGCGCCTGGTACGTGCGCGAAACCGATCAGAACATGGAGCACGGGCCCGCCACGCCCACCACAACCGTGAGCAACCCGCCCGATGCGCGAGCCCAGGGCGAAGACCCCCAGCTCGAGCGCATGGTCAACGAACTGCTGCAGCGCGTTGACAACGAAACAAGCGAGAACTGAACCCGCTCGCCATCGCCGCTGAGCAGAATACCCCAGCGCTCCGAACCAGTCAGACGGCACAACGCCATCGCGTCGAATCCACGCGCAGCGGCGTGTAGCCGGGAACTGTGGGCGTCTACGAGTGTGCATACGGATTGACCCAGCAAGCCCATTGGCTTGTTGAGGATGTCATATATCCGCATTGCATCCGTATCCTCTTCCTTCATCAACCCGCTGTCGTATGCCTTCGTCCTTGCCCCTTCAGGTGCTGCTGTTCGACATGGACGGCGTGCTGGTGGACGTGTCCACCTCGTATCGCCAGGCCATCATCGAAACCGTAGAGCACTTTACCGGACGCCAGATCAGTCCCAAAGATGTGCAGCGCTACAAAAACCACGGCGGCTTCAACGACGACTGGAAGCTCACGCACTCCATCATCACCGACACCGCCATGGAGGTGCCGCTAAGCCGGGTCATCGAAGAGTTTCAACGGCGCTACCGCGGCAACGACTGGGACGGCCTCATTAGCGACGAGTCGCCGCTCATCGACACCGCCACGCTCGACACGCTGCAAGACGAGGGGCTGCTCCTGGGCGTGGTCACCGGCCGCCCGCAAGAAGAGGCCGAGTGGACGATCGATCATATGGACTGGTCGTCGTACTTCCCTATCGTGCTTGGCAAAGAAAAGCAGGGCGATCGTACCAAGCCCGATCCCTTCCCCCTCAACCACACGCTCACCATGCTGGCCGCCGTCGGGCGCGACGTAGATGCCAGCGAGGCCGCCTACGTGGGCGACTCGGTTGATGACATGAAAGCCGCCCGTGCTGCCAACATGTGGGCGCTGGGCGTGGTGCCGCCCTACCTCGACACGTCCGATCATACCACCGTGCTCAACAAAGCCGGAGCCCACACCGTGCTCAATACCCCGAACGATCTGCCGACCGTACTGCGCCGCTTCGACGAACAGGTGGCCTCCACCCGCAGCGCGTAGCCAATCCCCCGTCAGGAGCATACAGGGGGAAAGCCACACACCGCGCCCGCCCCGATACCATTCGCAGTATCCCCGCCCGGTCCCCGCCGCACCATGCAGGGACCGGGAGT
>NZ_JAWOAR010000260.1:0-22928 GCF_046498435.1 Longimonas sp.
GGCGCCGCTGATCCGGAGCCGAGCGAAGCGAGGGCCGAAGGTCATGCCTGTGGTACGCACGAAGTAATCCATTCGCCGGTTGAGGGCGAACTCACTCCGCTAACGTATCCCTCCATTGGGGCATGGATCCCAGATCGTCGCTCCGCTCCGTCTGGGATGACGGTGTGGGGCATAAACAAGCATTTCTGCATGTTCAACAGCGATCATATGTATAGCACAACGCATTCCGAGAGAGGTGCGCCTCTACCCCAAGATTGACCTGTGACAGAGCAGTAGGATGAAACGCAGTATCTTTCTTAAAAGTCGAACAGCGAGCGCGGCTTATCAAGCTCCAGCGTAATAATGACCTTCTTTCCTTGAGGCTTAACCGATGTCGCCCGCGATTTAGTCACCGCAATGCCCTGAAACGACCAGCCATTGGCAATGGCATCATTCACCTCTTCTAAGTCTTCTGTGCCTGCATTATACGGCACCACGAACTTGCGCGTGCGTTTCGGGGCGCGCGCGTCATCAGGGTCGTTTTCGGGAGCCTCATGCGTTTCGTCATCTGGCAGGGGAGACTTGTTTAATTCGCGCAGCAGGTTGCTCGACAACCCCACCGGGGTGTCCCCAGAGCGGTCAATAGAGGTATCTGCCATGCGCGGAGGCGACGATGAGGCGCCATCGCCGTGTGTTGTAGAGGACGTGTCGCGCTGATCGGGCGCGTCTTCAGGGGTAGGCGAGTCGCCTTTCTGTGACGAAGCTGGAAGCTGACCAGACGCATCGTCGTTTGGATCTGCGGCGTCTTCCTCAGGCGAGGGGCCTTCGTGCGACGGGGCCGTCTCATCTTGCAAGAGCGGGTCATCCTCGGGCGCATTAAAGAAGTCCTGAAAGATCGAAGATAAGGACAACAACGTAAGCGTCATAAGCGTGCGGGCATCCAGTTTTTGGAGTCAGCGGGCGGACATCCGGTTTTCGGAAGCCATTTAGGAGTTTGAGACATGCGCACTGCGGCGCTTCTCATTTTTCCGAATAGTGCGATACACATCGCCATATCGCTCAAGGCGATCAGCCACCTCATTGGTAAGTTCTTTATATTCAGAAGCCCCTTTCGAGTTTGGAGCGTACGAGAAGATCGATTCGCCGTGTCCAGGAGCGGCCTCCAGCGCAGGGTCTTCATGAATCACCGTATCGAAGACTTTTCCGCCGTAATGGTCGCGCACCTGTCGAATAATCGCTTGAGCGTCGTTGTCCTGTTCGGGTACGCGTGTCATGAGAACGCCCAACACAGGCGCTGCTTGGCCCATGTTCTGGCGGACGTTATGCACGACTTCGCCGAGACTAATAACGCCTTCCAATGAAAGGTAGGACGGGGATACAGGAATGATGAATCCGTCAGCAGCCACTAAGGCATTAATAGTGAGCAGCGAGGTGGACGGGGCGCAGTCCACAATGACGACATCGTAGCGGTCGTCAACGCGGTCGATGATGCGTTTGAGTCGTTGCTCGCGGTGAGCGGCCTTCCCCAGGCGTGTTTCCGCATTGGCCAGGCGGAGCGAACCGGTGAGTAGGTCCAGGTTCGGGATAGAAAGGTCGTGCACCGCATCATCGAATGAAACATCGCTGTAGAGCACGTCGGCAGTGGAGGGGTTGAGTGCAGAGCGCGACACGCCCAGAGAAAGAGACGCCGACCCCTGACTGTCAAGGTCGATGAGGAGTACGCGCTTATCCTGTTGAGCCAACCCGACCGAGAGGTTGATGCTGGTCGTCGTTTTAGCTACACCGCCTTTGTTGTTGACAATAGGAATAGTTTGCAGCATAATGCGGAAAGATGCTGTGAGCAGAAGGTTGTCGAAAGAAAATTGCAAGCGCCGTAAGGGGAAGGAGCATGATGCATCAATCCGTATTACGTGTATCACCCCAATTGCCTGCTTCAGGTACGTATCTTTTCTTCGGGTAGAGGACCCAGAGATACATGCAAAAGAGCGGCGTACCAAAGAGAAAATGAAGCATCATGCCTCATTGCTCATATTGTAAGCTCCGCAAAGAGTGCACCAAAACGTTGCAGGCCGATAATCAAATGAATCGTGAGGGTACAATGTGTCTGTTGGTAGCCCCTCGGTGGGTGCGCTACAGCAAGCCACACGAAAACTGGGCCGTGAAGAATCGAGCAGGTGTGCGAGAATTATAGGGCAAAGCAGCTTCGTAAAACAGATAGGCGTGCGGCTATGGCCGATTTGTTCAGGCAAATACCCTCGACCGCCTACGAAAGCGGAGACGAGACCGTATCCGATTCGGAGGACGTTTGAACGCCGTTTAGCAACGTGTCATAATCGGCCCAGCGTTGGGTAATTTCTGCGGTCAGGTTACGATATCGCTGTGCAGCGGTTGAGTGCGGAGCATAGTCAAGAAGCGACTGGTGACGCTTCTGGGCTTGCTCAATGGTGTCTGTTTCGGGAATGGCTGTTTTGAAGACATTGTGATGATAATGGGTGCGAATTTCGCGCATTGCATCCTCCATTTCCGTACGATGACGATTCATGCGAGTAAGCGCAATCCCCGACAGAGCCAATGTGTTATCATGCTTGGAGCGCGTTTGCGCCACGACCTCCCCGATGCTCTTCAGTCCTTGCAATGAAAGGAACGAAGGAACCGTTGGAATGAGCAGGTCGGTTGATGCCAGCAGCGCGTTGACCGTGACGACCGAAATATCGGGGGGACAGTCAATCAATACGGTGTCGTAGGTATCGGTGGTATCGGTGGTATCGGTGACCTTCGAATCGGACAAGACCGTGCTGAGCCGCCCGATGTCGTCGCTGTTTGGGTTCAAGCGTAAACCTGCGTGTGCCAGGTCGATAGAAGCAGGCACCAGATCAATACCCGGCCACGTGTTGTGGTAGCGCACATCGGCGATTGAGCGCTGCTTGAACAACAGATCAGCCGTAGACGGCCCCGACGAAATATTCTGTCGCGACAATCCCATCGCAAACGAAGCTGAGCACTGGCTATCCAGGTCAAGGAGCAGCACACGCTGTCCGTTCTCATGGAGCGCAGCTGCTATGTTCAGAGTCGTGGTCGTTTTGCCCACGCCTCCCTTATGATTCATAACCGATAAAATATGCATCAATACTCCGTGCAGGATGAACCGAAATGAGCGTCGTGCGGCGAATCTTCACAAATCGATGCATTCATTCTAACTACGCATAACGGACTCGATATTGAAATAGAGGTGAACGAATGTGAGATAAACGAATTCGGCAATCCGAACCGTTGCAATCCGAACCGTTGCAATCCGAACCGTTGCAATCCGAACCGTTTATGAGCCGCCTCAGTGCTCTTTGCACCGCGCTGGGACCGACTCAAAGTTGCACGGACTATTGATGCATGTCGATTTAATGTTTGTGCTACAGCCATACGGGCGGCATGCAGGAGAGGCCTCTGTATTTTAGAGCAGAGGGCTCTTACTATGATCGCATCTACCTAGCGAGAAGACATCATAGAAATGCACCCGCTTTGGGGAAGATAATGTTTGCTGCACGCTTCGTTGCAGTTATTCACTCTCCTTCCAACCTGGCCCGGGCACGCATCCAAATGAGTAAAACACGAAGAAAATGATCAATGCAGCGTGTTAGGTGAGCTAAGTGCCTTCAAGAGCTCTTGGTACACTTGCAATGCAACATGCGTTGCCATACATAGTGTATCGACTGGCACGACAAGAACAGCTTGCACGTTGCGCCACGCTTTCTGTTGTAAGCTGCCTTGGCATAGAATTTTTACTACGTATAATTAGGGAAAAGGTCTTATGGCAAACATTCGTGAGTCGCTCTCCAACATCATGGAAATTGACGGCGCCAAGGGAGCCGCATTGGTCGATTATCAGTCGGGCATGACGCTGGGTACAGCTGGCGGACGCGATGTCGATATGGAACTGGCTGGAGCTGCCAACACCGAGATTGTTCGCACGAAGAAGTCAGTGCTCGATAAGCTCGGATTAGATGACAAGATTGAAGAGATTCTGATATCGTTGGAAGGAGAGTATCACCTGATACGGGTCTTCCACGAGAACGAAAATGTGTTCACATATGTGATGCTCGACCGAGATAAAGCAAACCTGGGGCTGGCCCGCATGGACCTCCAGAGAATCGACGAAGATCTGGTGCTTGAGTAAGCCTCTTCACCCACAGGCGCGCTGTCATGCATCATATCAACGTCGAGATCAAGGTCCGCGTAGACGCCTTGGCTCCGTTTCGGCAACGGTTGGAGGCCATGAATGCGGCCTACATGGGCACCGACACGCAGCGCGATACCTACTTTGTGGTGCCCGAGGGGCGCCTCAAAGTACGCGAAGGGACGATTGAGCAGGGCATCATCTTCTACAACCGCCCCGACCAAACCGGCCCGAAGCCATCTCACATTGAGCGAACCGATCCGGGCAAGGCGCTTGCGGCCGTACATACGGTGCTGCAAGCCGCCTTGCCCGTCGACGTTGTGGTCGAGAAAACGCGCTCCATCTACTGGGTTGATCAGGTGAAGGTGCACTTAGACGAGGTGCCGGGTCTGGGATGCTTTGTGGAGCTGGAAGCGGTAGACACCGATGGCACCGCCTCTGAATCCGACCTGCACGCCATGTGCACGGATCTGATGAACGACCTCAATATCCCCAACGACGCGCTGGTCGACCGCTCGTATTCCGATTTGGTTCGCGAGAACACCACAGCGTAGTGCTCGGAGCAACCCGGCAAGTCTTGAATATCACGTCCCCGAAAAGGAAGCGTCGCGCTTTTCGATAAACGCCTGCACCCCCTCTGCGTGATCGTTGGTCTGTACGGCCAGGCTTTGGTACAGCGCTTCATGTTCGATAGTCGCCTCCAGCGTATCCGTCTGAGCCCGACGCAGGCAGGTCTTCGTCCACCCCAGGGCTTTGGTCGGACGTGCAGCCAGGCGGGTGGCAAGTGCATGAGCGGTGTTGTGGAGCGTTTCTGCATCCACGACGCGGTTCACAAGGCCCCACGCGGCGCACTGCTTGGCTGGAACCGGTTCTGAGAGCGCCAGCATTTCGAAGGCGCGTGCATAGCCTAACTGACGCACCAGAAAGTATGCCACGCCCGAGTCGGGTACAAATCCAATAGAGCTAAACCCGGCTACGAGCACGCCGTCATCAGCCATGATGCGGAGGTCGCAGGCCAGCGCCAGGGCCAACCCGGCTCCAGCAGTCGATCCATTCAGTGCCGCAACGACGGGCACGCGGGCATCCACGATCTGGCGCACCAGCGGGGCATACCGGTCGAGCACATGGCGCTGGATTCCTTCAGGATCGGGCGTGGGGCGCAGAAACTGAAGGTCGGCTCCGGCGCAGAATGTAGATCCGGCGGCTTGCAAGACAATGGCCCGCACGTCGTCGCGGTGCGTGGTGGTTGCAAAAGCATCGCGCAGGGCTGCGTCGAGCTCGGGGCTAAGGGCATTGCGGCGCTCGGGGCGGTTCATTTCGATGGTGGCTACCCCGTTTTCCACCGAGGTGCGTACAGGTGAGGAAGACATAGGTGCAGTATAGAACGTCTGGGAAGAGTACGAGTCAAGAAGAAATAATACAGCGCGCTTGAAGTACAAGTTGATCCTTCGGGTGCGTGTTGGTATACTACGAAAAATGGATGAGCCATGTGTGCACCAATGGCGCATCTATCCAAATACAACCCGGTAGGCTCATATGGTAAACAGCACTGCAAGGCTGATACGCTGTCCATGAGGTTCATATGAGGGGCGAAGTTGGGCGCGTGCAGTGCGCTTTGCCCTGTCGCCCCCTGCGATTTAACGCGATTTAACACGCGCATTTTGCGGAAGGGGCCAGGTGATATCGCTTGGAAGCGGTTCTCAGTAGAGCCAATCACGATCTTCACGCGCCCCCCATCCGCATGTGACGCCCTCCGCATCCACCAAACATCGTCCACCAAACAGCGAGGAGGGAGCGGTTCGAGGGCGGCACAGAGGTGCTTGCGGGCACACACCTTCACACATTCAGATCAACGAGATAGATTACAAGGTCATTATGACGTTAAAGCTTCGTAATATTGCACGCGCATCCGTTCTGCTGTGGATACCTATTCTGCTGCTTAGTTCATCGGCCTATGCGCAAGATGCAAATGTGCAAGGGGTGGTCGTGGATACGGAAGGCGAGTCGCTACCGGGGGTAAACATCACCGTAGTAGGAACGGATCGTGGAACCGTTACGCAAGCAGATGGATCGTTTGCGCTCTACGTACCCTTCGATGAACTTGAAAGTCCGCGCCTGCGGTTCTCCTTCATTGGGTTTGGGCCTGTAGAAGAGTCCCTGAGCGGCCCGGTCGAGAACATGGAAATTGTGATGCGCGAAGCGGTTGAGCGAGGCGAAGAGGTGATCGTCTCGGCCTCGCGGGTGGACGAACGCATCATGGAGGTGCCCGTAACTGTGGGCCGTCTTTCGGGGAGCGACCTTGCCGCGCGGCCGTCCATTGACCTCGTGGCCAGCATGAAGTCGATGCCGGGCGTGGATGTGAGCCGCTCGTCCATGCTCGTAAACAGCCCGTCAACGCGTGGCTTCAACAGCACCAAGTCGGAGCGCGTCATTCAGCTTACCGATTACGTGGATTTCGTGGCCCCCTCGCTCTCGGTCTACTCGGGCAATACCTCGGGGCCGCCGCTGGTAGATATGGAGAGCACAGAGCTGGTACACGGGGCCAGCTCGGCGCTCTACGGGCCCAATGCGTTTAATGGCGTCATCATCATGAACTCGCGCGACCCGATTAACGATCAGGGCATTGATCTGCAAGTGAAAGGGGGCACGCGCGATATGATCGACGTATCGGGGCGTGTGGCGGAAGGCTTCTTTGACGACCGCGTGGCGATTAAACTCGTGGGCCGGTACATGGAGGCCAATGAGTTCATCAGCAGCAACCTGGATGCCCAGCCGCAAAGTGTAACACCCAGAAATAATGCACCAGGCGACCCACGAGGCTATGACCCCGTAAATCGCTACGGCGCGCTGAACCTAAGCGGTATCGACGATGCTGCTGCCTTTCTGGAAAGCTCAGGCATTGACCCGACCTCCAACAATATTTTTCTGCCGGGATACAGTGAGGAAGCGCTCGTAGGCAGCGATATGAACGCAAGCACCTGGCAGATTAGCCCCACCGTGAGTGCGCGACTCGGCGACGACATTCGGGCCACGTACTGGTACCGGTTCTCCAGCAGCGAAGGCATCTACCAGAGCAACAGCCGCTTCCGGTGGGATGGGATCACCGTAAGCACGAACGCACTGGAACTGGAGGGCAACAACTGGCTCGTGCGCGGTTATCGCACGGCCGACAACTCGGGCGACAGCTTCGATATCAATCTGCTGGGCGCCGTTATGAACCAGCAACCGTACGAGCAAGGCCCCGATCCAACATCTACCGAAGTGCTGGTTGGTTCACAGTTGCCCGACAGCACCTCGTACGCGGGTGCTTATGCTGCTGTGTACGGCACTGCCTACGAGCAGGCGATTGGTCAGGGCGCCAGCCCAAGCGAAGCGTTTGAGCAGGCGCAAACCGCTGCCAGCGCTGTGCTTCCACAAGCCGGCGAAGACCGCTTCGATGCCGCGCGCTCGGCAACCCTAAACCTGCCCACCGGACAGACGCGCCCCACCTTCGACATCGAATCGGCGCTCTATCATGCTGAAACGCAGTACACACTCGAATCCGATATTGTGGATGCAACGGTGGGCGGCAACTACCGGCAGTACCGGCTTACCTCCGACGGCACGCTGTTTTCCGATGGCGAAAATGCCTCCCCCATCAATCCAGATGGCTCTCGTGACGTGCGCGACGGCATCGACAACTACGAATATGGCGGATTTCTTCGGCTGCAGCGGGGCTTCTTCGACGATCGCCTGAGCCTGTCGGCGGTAGGACGTGTAGACGAGTTCAAGAACTTCGACACGCAGTTCTCGCCCCGCATATCGGGCGTACTTACGCTGGGCGAAGACCGCGAGCACAATTTTCGCGTCAACTACGCGAGCGCGTTTCGTCCGCCCGCCCAACTCGACCAGCACATCTACCTGAGCGTGGGCCCCGTGCTGCTTAGAGGCAATTCGGGCAATGGGTACACAGGCGTTCGCCTTCCCAACCGTGCAAATGGCCAATCGGTCGGCAACCAGGTGCGGGATGGCAACTTCATTCAGATTGATCCGCTTGATGTGGAGCAGATGGAGAGCGTTGAAGTTGGCTACAAGACCAATGCAGGCAACCTGTTTGCCGACATCAGCTACTACCGAAGCAATTACTCCGGCTTCATTGGCACGCGGCAGTTCTACGGCAAAGAAGACGGAAGCGCGATCCGTCCCGACGACGTGCCCCAGTCGCTCGATGGCAATGAGGAGAACGACAGTATCAACAACCCTGTGCGCTTGCTTCGTGTCTGGGTGAATGCCGATCAAGACATCGTGACGCAGGGCGTGCAAACCGGTCTGGAATACCGATTTGCCCGAGCATTTCGCCTGCGGGGCAATTACACCTGGTCGACTATCGACGAAGAGGACCTGGGCGAAGAGGTGCGTCTTGGTTTCAACACGCCCGAGCATAAGTTTAACCTTGGGGCCGAGGGCGAAATCGGCAACCTCACGTACCACACGAATCTGCGCTGGCACGACGATTACACCTTCCAGATGCCGTTTTCAGAAGGGCCGATCCAGAGCAGCACAGTTCTCGACGCCAAAGTCGGCTACACAATTCCGGCGCTGAATACCACCGTCAGCGTGGGCGGCACCAACCTCACCGATACCGACTATGTTACGGCGTACGGCGCAGCCTCAATGGGACGCATGGTGTACACAACTGTATCGGTGTCGTACTGATCTGACACGGTGTTGGATCGCACCGAGCTACGTTGACGTATCCCAATGACGCATCCTTCTAACAATGGATACTTCGGATATGGCAACCTGGCTGTTGTACGGCGCTTACGGATACACGGGGCGACTCATTGGCGAGGAGGCCCAGCGGCGGGGCCTGCGCATCATCGCTGCCGGGCGGGATGCCGAGCAGCTGGCCGAGGTGCAAACCGCGTGGTCGGTTCCAGGGCGGGTGGTATCACTACAAGACGAAACCGCCTTGCGCGACGTCCTCGACGAGGTGGATGGCGTGATGCACTGCGCGGGTCCTTTCGAGGACACGGCCCGGCCAATGGCCAACGCCTGCCTGGACACCGGCACGCATTATCTTGACATTACGGGCGAGTGGCGGGTCTTTGAAGCGCTTCGCCGTCGCGATGCCGAGGCGCGCGACGCCGGCATTGTGGTGCTGCCTGGTGTGGGGTTTGATGTGGTGCCGACCGACTGCGTGGCTGCCACACTCGCACAGGCATGTCCCGATGCTGTGGCACTGTCATTAGGATTTGTAGGGCTGGGGGCGCTCTCGCGCGGCACCGCTCTCACAGCGTTACGGGGGTGGGGCCAGGGCAGTCTCATGCGCCGGAATGGCGAACTCGTGCGCATTCCGGCGGGCACACACACCCGCGAAGTGGACATCGCCGGGCGTACACGTACGCTCACCGCCATCCCGTGGGGCGACGTCAGCACGGCGTATCACTCCACCGGCATTTCCACCATTGCGGTATACACGCACCTGCCGCCTGCCCTGCGATGGATGCTGCGCGCCTCCGGATCCCTTCCGGCCTGGCTGCGCGCCGTGCTGCGTCCGGTGGCAGAGGGCGTCGTGCGCCGCACCGTAGACGGCCCCGATGCCGAGATGCGTAAAACGGGCGCCTCGTGGGTCTGGGGCCAGGTGCAGGGCTCCGACGGCTCTACCCGCACCGCCCGGTGGACGGGTCCTGAGGGCTACACGCTCACGGCGCGCACAGCGGTCGAGGCCATGCATCGAATGAGCGATGCACCGCCCGAGCCTGGCTACCATACGCCCTCAACCGCGTTCGGTGCGCAGTTCGTAAGCGCCGTATCGGGCAGCAGCACGGTGCAACTGGAGCCTGCACCGTAGCCTCGTATCCGGCCACGTTCATGGCGGATGTACGCAGTTGTAATGGGGACGCAACGCCGAAAACAAACCGGGGAGGGTCTCGTTGTCGCATCGGACCTTCCAAAGAGGTCTCTGTGCGCATGTTGTCGCGTGCCCAGCGGGTGTGCTCAACATCGTGCAGCATAGGCGGCCAGAGGATTCAACGAATGGCTGGGCCACGCCACCAACTGGCGCTGTGCGCTCTGCGTATAGCGCAGGTGAACGGGCCAAGGCTCCCCCTGTATCGCCGTGCTGCGTCGTTGTTGGATGCTCGTTCGGGGCGACGCCGAGCAGCGCACTGTGCACCACAGTTCACCCTACACCCATCAATCCCGTACCTGAAACTATGGCTTTTTCTCTTCCCGATTTGCCGTACGACTACGACGCGCTGGAGCCCGTCATCGACGAGCAGACCATGCGCATTCATCATGGCAAACACCACCAGGGCTACACCAACAAGCTGAATGCTGCATTGGAAGGCCACGACGATCTGAGCGACCACTCAATTGAGGCGCTCCTGCACGGGCTGGACAACCTACCTGCCGACATTCAGACTGCGGTGCGTAACAACGGCGGCGGATTCGCCAACCACCGTCTGTTCTGGTCGGTTCTCTCCCCCGAAGGCGGCGGCGAGCCCACCGGCGCACTGGCCGAAGCGATCGACGAAGAGTTTGGCTCGTTCGATGCGTTCAAGAAGTCCTTCACCAATGCTGCCACGGGGCAGTTTGGCAGCGGATGGGGCTGGCTTGTTACCCATCCTGACGGTAGCCTCGACGTGTACTCCACGCCGAACCAAGACAGCCCGTACCTCGAAGGCGACACGCCGATCTTGGGCGTAGACGTATGGGAGCATGCCTACTACCTGAACTACCAGAACGAGCGCGGCACCTACGTCGAGAAGTTCTGGGACATTGTTGACTGGGATGCCGTCAACGAACGCTACGAAGGCGCTGCTGAAGAGTCGGCTTAAGACTTCTCCGAACGTAAGCCTTGTATGCACAGCTGTGCGCATAGCAGATGTGCATAGCAGACACGACACTGCATGCAACGCATAAACACCAAGAGGCAACGGACCGACGCGTCCGCTGCCTCTTTTTTTGTTTTGTGGAGGGCATTCTGTGGCAGGGGGCTACGGACGTGGCTTCTCAAAAATGAGGAAGTGCTGCTGGGGGAGCATATCTAACGTCTCAACCCATTCGAGTCCAACTGCACGCATTTCGCGCTTCGCCTGTGTCTCACTCATCTTATGAAGCGGCTTGATAGGCACGCTGGGATCCTCCTTGCGGTACTCAACGAGATGAACTCGCCCGCCCGGTTTAAGCGACCGGACCAGCGAGGTCATCATCTCGCGTGGATGCGAAAACTCGTGGTAAGCATCCACCATGAGCGCAGCGTCGAGCGTGTCGGCAGGAAGGCGCGGGTCGCGGATCGTACCCTCAACGGGCGTAACATTACGGATATCCTGCTCCTGCATGCGGCTGCGAATGCGGCGCAGCATTTCGGGCTGAATGTCGACGGCGAGGACGCGTCCTTCAGGCACCTTGGGAGCGATTCGAAACGTGAAGTAGCCGGTGCCAGCGCCAATGTCGGCGACCACATCGCCCGGTTCCAGGCGCATGCTGTCGACCACAAGGTCAGGACGCTCCTCCTCGGCGCGCTGGGCACGCTCCAGCCACTGCGCCCCGCGATGACCCATCACCTTCGAGATCTCACGGCCCATGTACACCTTCCCAATGCCGTCGCGGCTGGGCGTGGTCTCGGTGTAGACGCCTGACGTGTCGGATCCGGTCCCAGCCGAATCTGTCGACGCGGGCCCGTTTAAGACTGGGGCCCCCGAATCGCCCGACTGCGCGCATCCGACCAATAGCAGCGCGAGCGACAGTATGAGACTGTACAGGATATGCGTGGTGCGGTGCAGCCGGGGCGATAGCGAAGAGGTATGGTGTGGAGTCGTCATATCGTTGGGGCGATGCAGTGTGGAGCAAAAAAGCGGAACCGACCGCTTCTGGATACAGAGACTGCACCTTTACATGCGTAATGTGTTGCCCACTTCAGTGCAGGACAGAGTAAAGACAACGACACAAAATGCGAGGCATGGGCTAACTACTGCTGTGTCACAGGTCAATCTTAGGGTAGTAACGCACCTCTCTTACATGCTGTCATCTTGAGCGAAGCGAAGCGGAGTCCCGACACGAGCGAAGCGACTGATGAACGCAGTGAATAAAGATCTCCCCCGAGGTGGGCAGGATTCCCTGTCCCGCCGTATCTTCTAAACGCCAAGGAGATGGTTCGACTCTCGGCTCCTCCGTCGCCTTCCGCTCACCATGACCGGCTTCGTTGGGGGGATGATTGCAGGGCAACCATCAAAATGAGGGTTGACAGAGCACTACGTCCCGCCTCAAGCGTGGTGATGGATTGTTTCTTCAACCTCGGCGATGGTACGGATGGTTCGGGCTACGCTGTCGGGGAGCACCGAAATGGTGTCGATACCGGCCTCTACAAGAAACGCAGCAAAGTCGGGGTGGTCGCTGGGGCCTTGTCCGCAGATACCAACCGGGATTGCGGGACCCTGCTCTGGATCGTGAGCCGTGTCGATAAGATGACGAATGCTTCGCGTAACTGCCTCGTCGCGCTCGTCAAATAGATAAGCCAGGCGGTCGGAGTCGCGGTCGACGCCCAGCGTGAGCTGCGTGAGGTCGTTGGAGCCGATCGAGAAACCATCAAACAGATCGGAAAACCGGTCGGCCAGCATGATGTTGGAGGGCACTTCGGCCATGGCGTACACTTTAAGGCCGTGCTCGCCCCGCTGCAATCCCTGCTCGGCCATGATCTTGAGCACCTCGCGCCCCTCGTTGGGGGTGCGGCAGAATGGGATCATAGCGACGATATTGTCGAATCCCATGTCCTGGCGCGCCATGCGTAGCGCCTGGCACTCAAGCGCGAACCCATCGGCGTAATCGTCGCTGTAGTAGCGCGCTGCTCCACGCCACCCCATCATCGGGTTTTCCTCGTCGGGCTCAAACGACTGGCCTCCGATGAGATTGGCGTACTCGTTGGTCTTAAAGTCGCTCATCCGGACGATGACGGGATGCGGATACTGCGCCGCTGCAATCGTAGCAATGCCGCGCGCCAGTGTATCCACAAAGTAGTCGGGTTTGTGGTCGTACCCGGCGGTCATCTGCTCGATTTTCTCGCGCGCTGCGGCATCCTCGACTTGCGCAAAGCGAGTGAGTGCAAGCGGATGCACTTCGATAATGTTGTTGATGATGTATTCCATGCGCGCCAGGCCCACGCCCCCAACAGGCAAGCGCCACCACTTCATGGCCACGGGCGGACTCGCCACGTTAATCATGACCCGCGTGTTGACCTCGGGTAGGGTGCTGAGGTCCTGCTCGTCCACTTCAAAATCCAGTATCCCTTCCAGCACCTGGCCCTCGTCGCCGTCGGCGCAAGACACGGTGACCTCGCGCCCAGTGTTGAGTACCTCGGTCGCATTTTCTGTGCCCACAATGGCAGGAAGTTCCATTTCGCGGCTCACAATGGCCGCGTGCGAGGTGCGTCCGCCGCGATCGGTTACGATAGCCGAGGCCCGCTTCATTAGGGGCACCCAATCCGGGTCAGTGAGCTCTGTGACGAGAATGCCACCGTCTACAAACGCGTCGCGCTGCGACGGATCGTCGAGGCGGCACACCGGTCCGGTCGCAACGGCATCACCAATGGCGGCGCCCCGCACCAGCACCTCGCTTGTTTCGGTAAGGCTGTACGTGCGAAGCGTGGCGCTCTGTCGTTGCGACTGAACCGTTTCAGGACGCGCTTGCACAACAAAGATATCGCCGGTCTCGCCATCCTTGGCCCACTCGATATCCATCGCCTGGCCGTAGTGCGTTTCGATCGATTCGCCCCATCGCGCAAGCTGCAGGATTTCTGCTTCTGTAAGCACTGAAGCGTGGGCATCGGTCTCAGCGACTGCCGCAATCTCCGTCGATCCGCCATTGGTATAAACGTACTTGCGGTCTTTGCGCGGCACCTGGTGCCCAATGATGGGCGAAAGACTGTCGTCGTCAAGAAAAGGCGTGTAGACGCGATACTCATCCGGGGTGACCTCGCCGCTTACCACGCCTTCGCCCAGTCCCCATGCCGCGTTGATGACCGTGACGTCCGGAAAGCCCGTCTCGGTATCCAGTGTGAACATGACGCCAGCGCTGGCCTGGTCAGCCCGCACCATCTTCTGAATCCCCACGGAGAGCGCGACATCGCTGTGGTCAAACCCTTTCTCGTTGCGATAGTAGATAGCGCGCTCGGTAAAGAGGGAGGCAAAACACTTTCGCACCGCCGCAATGACCTGTTCGATGCCCGACACATTCAAGAACGTATCTTGCTGTCCGGCAAAGCTGGCCTCAGGGAGATCCTCGGCCGTGGCCGAGCTTCGCACGGCAACGTCCACGTTGTCTTGGTCGTACCGATCGCCCAGCGCGTGGTAAGCATCAGTGAGCGCGTCCACGAAGTCCACAGGCAGTTCTGCTGTTTCAATCAGGGAGCGGATCTCGGCAGCGGTATCAGAGGGCGAGCGCGTGTCGTCGTTCAGCAAGTCGAGGATCTGGGAGCGGAGCCCGGCGCCGTCCAAGACGGACCAGAAGACATCGGCGGTGGTGGCAAATCCGTGCGGGACGCGCACGCCTGCTGCGGCAAGCTTCGTGGTGAGCTCGCCCAGGGAGGCGTTCTTTCCGCCCACGAGAGCGACATCATCAGACGACAGTGTATCAAACCAGCGGATCATAGGAAGAGGGGGTACGGAAAAGGTGAAGAGAACCGTGCACAGATGCAGGGTACACGTATCCAAAACAAAAACTATACTCGCTTTGGAAGCGCTTTTAGTATACCATACAGATACAAAGAATGGTACATGTGGAGTAGGTTCTTACACGCGGGGTACACTTACACGCGGGTTGCGGTTGTCGCATTTGTTGCTACGATGTGCATATCAAGCAAAGCAGGTTATCCGTCCGCAGAACCTGCGATGATTCACTTCGCTTGGCATGACGGCACATGAAGACAGCGGACGGCTCCGTGGAAAATCTCTTGCACGTTCCCTGGCGCAAACAAACCGCTTCTATCTGTGGGGCGCATTGCGACAAGCAGTAGCGTTTCTGTAGAAGCACAGCCCGATCCCAGATTGCTCGATAATTGCATAGCATGCTCGTGAAATGCCCGTCGATTTCAGCGGTTCGATTGCGTTTTAGCGGAATATGCCTGTACCCTTGTGCGTGTGGATACACGAAACTGCTGGATGCTCCCGCTCACTCTTTTGCTGCTGCCCCTTACCTGCGCATGATGGAACTAAGTGGCCCTCTGGCATGGACCGTTTACACGTGCCTCGTTGTGCTTAGCATATCGCTGGTGCTCGCCTGCATCCGGCTGGTGCGTGGCCCAAGCCTGCCTGACCGTGTGATTGCGCTTGACCTGATCTCGTATCAGGCGATCGCGATTATGTTAATATATGCGCTGGCTACCGACAAAAGCTATTTTTTGGAAGTCGGGCTGGTGCTGGCGCTGATTGCGTTTCTGGGCACTGTTGCCTTTGCGCGCTACATTGAGTACATCTCGCTCGAAGCCACTGTTGTTGAAAAGTAAGACGCTATGGAATCTGTTATGGAATGGATTGGAATGGCACTGGCTGTGAGCGGTACGTTCTTCGTGTTCGTGGCGGGGCTGGGCATCATACGCCTGCCTGATGTGCCAATGCGCATGCATGCCTCAACGAAGGCGGGTACCCTTGGCGTGGCGCTCATCGCTGCATCGCTCTCCTTTTTCTTTCCGGGGCTGGGTATCCTGGCACGCTCGCTGGCGCTCATTGTGTTTCTGTTACTGACTGCGCCCGTGGCTGCCCACATGATTGGCCGGGCCGCCTACTACGGCGGTCCGCAGATTGGGGTGCACCTGTGGCCAGGTACAACCGTCGATCAACTCCCTGATCACCAAACGCTCCGGTCCGACCCTGCATCAGATGGCACCGAAGCGTATCCAGAGGGAACGGCGAAAGAAGCATCGCATCAAAACGTCGCCTCTTAAGCTGACGGTCCTACGCCGTTTATCTGAAGGCCGTCGCATCCACTGCGCACGGCTGTCGTACTGTTCTATGTTGACTCCGAATTTATCCGTATGGGGATTGTTCTTGCTGTCTTTGCCGGGTTTGCGCTCGCGCTGTTAGCGCCGTGGATTACCGGGGCAACCGGGCGCCTTACCGGATGGCTCTACAGCCTGGTGCCTGCGGGCATCACCGCATATCTGGCAACCTACGTGGCCCCCGTGGCCGCGGGCGAAACCACGCGCGTAGCCTACGCCTGGGTGCCCGGCCTCAATGTTGATCTGTCGTTTTACGTTGACGGCCTCAGCCTCTTCTTCGCGCTGCTTATTACCGGCATTGGCACGCTCATCTTCATCTACGCCGGGGCCTACCTGCGTGGCCATCATCATTTAGGGCGCTTCTTTAGCTACCTCTCCATGTTCATGGCGGCCATGGTGGGGCTCGTGCTGGCCGACAATCTGTTTACCTTCTACATCTTCTTTGAGCTTACGAGCTTTGCCTCGTTTGTGCTCATTGGGTTTAACCACGACGAAGCCGCTTCGCGCCGTGCCGCCTGGCAGGCTCTGCTCGTTACCAAAGCTGGCGGACTTGCGCTGCTCGTTGGGTTTCTGTTGATGGAGCAGGCCACCGGCACCCTGCAAATATCGGCTATCCTCGAAACAGGCGATGCAATTCGCGAGCATGGCTTCTACACGGCCATCGTGCTGCTCGTACTGGCTGGAGCCTTCACCAAGTCGGCGCAGTTCCCGTTTTACTTCTGGCTGCCCAACGCCATGCAAGCGCCCACGCCTGTGAGCGCCTACCTGCACTCGGCAACCATGGTGAAAGCCGGTATCTATGTGATGGCACGCTTTCATCCGGTGCTCGCAGGGCCCGATCTGTGGTTCTGGCTCGTGGGCGGTATCGGCGCATTTACGATGCTACTGAGCGCCTGGCTCGCCCTGCAATACACCGACCTGAAAGGCATTCTGGCCTACACCACCATCATGGCGCTGGGGGCGCTAACCATGCTCTTGGGATTGGGCACGGAAACCGCCCTAAAGGCATGCCTCGTCTTCGTGCTGGTCCACGCCTTCTACAAAGCGGCGCTCTTCATGGTGGCAGGCGCCATTGACCACGGCGTGCATGAGCGCGATATCACCAAGCTGGGCGGGCTGCGCGCCAAGATGCCCATCACATTTGGTGCGACGGTCGTTGCCTGCCTCTCAATGGCCGGCATCCCGCTGTTTTTTGGATTCATAGGGAAAGAGATTATCTATGAAGCCACGCTGCATCTCGATCAGGCAGCGCTGTTGTTTACCGGGGCGGCCCTCTTGGCTAATGTTGCGCTGGTAGCCTCGGCAGGACTCCTCGCGATCCGCCCGTTTATGGGGCCGCTGAACGACCTCACGTCGCACGCCCATCGCCCGGATGCCGGGCTGTGGGTGGGGCCGGCGGTGCTCGCGGTCTTTAGCCTGGGACTCGGACTGGCACCATGGCTGCTGGATAACGCCATTCTGGCGCCCTCGCTTGGTGCGCTCATGGGCGCCGAGGCATCGCCTCATCTGGCCATCTGGCACGGCTTTAATCTGCCGCTCGGGCTTAGTGCCGTCACCGTGGCGCTGGGCGTAGGTACTTACTTTGCCTGGGAGCCGATGCGCCAGAGTGCGCCCTTTCAGAGCCTGGAACGCTGGCTCGGTACCGGACTCGATAACGGCTACGACCACACTATCAATGGACTTCTGGCCACTGCCACAGCGCAAACCAACTTCCTGCAGAATGGCTACCTGCGGCGCTACATTGCCACAATACTCGTTACCACCGTTGTTGTGGTGGGCTATGCGTTCGGGTACTATGGATTCGAAGGGCCGGTGCTTTCTATGATGGATGTGGCGCCTTACGAGTGGGTCTTGAGTGCGCTGATCGTGGGCGGAGCCCTTGCTACGCTCTTCTTGCGTGCTCGCATTGCGCTTGTAGCCGCCCTTGGCATCACCGGGTTCAGCATCGCGCTGATGTATCTGATGTACGGGGCTCCCGACCTGGCGATGACACAGTTCCTCATCGAAACGCTCACGGTCATTCTCTTTGTGCTCGTGCTGGCTGCGCTTCCCACACTCGACGAGGTCGTGTCGGTGGGGCACCGCCTGCGCGATGGCGTGCTGGCCATTGCCACAGGGGCTACCGTTACGATGCTTATGCTGGCCGTGCTGAACCAACCCTTCCAGAACCCGATGGGCGAGTACTATATGCAGTACAGCTACCCCGAGGCCCTTGGGCGCAACGTCGTAAACACCATTCTGGTAGACTTCCGGGCGCTTGATACGCTCGGCGAAATCACGGTGCTGCTTATTGCCGGGTTTGGCATCTACTCGCTGCTCCGCCTCAAACGCTCTGAAACGACCGAGCAGATCGAGGCCTCGCGTGCTTCTGAACAAGTTGAGCAACTGTCATGAGACTGTCGCTGATTTTGCGCACAGCAGCCCAACTGCTGGTGCCGCTGATGATCCTGTTTTCGATCTTCCTGATGCTGCGCGGCCACAACGAGTCGGGCGGTGGCTTCATTGGTGGACTCGTAGGGGCCAGTGCCTTTGCGCTTTATGCTATGGCCTATGGCACACGCGCCTCGCGCCGAGCGCTGCACGTTGACCCGCGCACGCTCATGGCTGCAGGAGTGGGTATTGCACTGGTGAGCGCGCTCATCCCGCTGTTTACCGGCGACGCGTTCTTTCAGGGGCTCTGGGCCGAACTCCCCGGCGGTATAAAGGTGGGGACGCCCATTCTGTTTGACATTGGCGTGTACCTGCTTGTGGTGGGCATGGCGCTTATTGTAGTATACGAACTCGACGATGATGGCTTAAGCCTCTTTCCGCGCGAGGAGCGTCCGCGGAAGAAGACCTCACATACACCGCCTGCCCCATAGCCTGCTGGGCTGGTGCCCGCCTGGCCTGCGTGCCGCTGCGCTTCGTATCCCCCTGACTGCTGCTTCTGTTAACCTATGGAAATCTTGCTTGCCTTCGTGATTGGCGCGCTCGTGGCCATTAGCGTGTATCAACTGCAACGCCGCGACCTGGTGCGCATGGTCATTGGCATCGTCATTCTGTCGAATGCCGTGAACTTGCTGCTCTTTACCGTGGGTCGCATGACGCGTGCCGAGGCGGCTTTGATTGAGTATGGTGCCACCGTGCCCCCCGAGGGAAGCGCCAATCCGCTCTCGCAGGCGTTGATCCTTACTGCCATTGTGATTGGGTTTGGCCTGCTGGCCTTCTCGCTGGTGCTCGTGTACCGCGCGTACCGATCGCTCGACACGATCGACGCCCAAGATCTGGTTGCGCTGGAGTTTGACGACGAGTAGACGGCGTGGCTGTACGCCGTGTATCCCCCTGTTTCGCTTTTTGACGACGTTTATCTCTGTGCTGTATGGATGCTGATCTTCTGCTCATTTTGCCGCTGGTCGTGCCGCTGGCTGCTGCGGTGCTGGCCCTGCTCTTTCGCAACGTGCCACGGGTGCAGGCCGGTATTAACCTGATCAGCATGAGCGGTGTGCTGGCGGCCTCGCTGGGGCTGCTGGCCATGATTAACGACCAGGGCATCCAGGCCTTCGCGTCGGGCGGGTGGCCGGCGCCGTTTGGCATTGTGCTCGTAGCCGACCACTTAAGCGTCATTATGCTGATTGTGTCGGCCATTATCGGCGTAGCGGTGGCCGTGTATGCGATTCCCAATATCGACGCCGAGCGCGTGCATTTCGGGTTCTACCCGTTTCTGAACCTGCTCATGCTCGGCATCAACGGGTCGTTCCTCACGGGCGATCTGTTCAACCTCTACGTGTGGTTTGAGGTGATGCTGATCTCTTCGTTCGTGCTGATTGTGCTCGGCAACACCGAAGAGCAGCTGGCCGGCGCTGTAAAGTATGTTCTGATCAACCTGGTGTCGTCGCTCTTCTTCCTGGCAGGCGTGGGGCTGATCTACGGACTGGCCGGTACGCTTAACATGGCTGAGCTCTCGATCGTGCTTAACGACATCGGCTCATCGGGGCTTGTTACGGTCATTGCCATGATGTTCGTGATTTCGTTCGGCATCAAGGCGGCCCTCTTTCCGCTCTTTTTCTGGCTTCCGGCCTCCTACCATGCGCCGCCCGCCGCGATATCCGCTTTCTTTGCGGGCTTGCTTACGAAGGTGGGGGTGTATGCTATGATTCGCGTGTTCACGCTGCTCTTTACGCAAGACGTGGGCTACACGCATACCACGTTGCTCATCTGGGTTGCTGGACTCACGATGGTAACGGGCGTGCTGGGCGCTGCCGCGCAGAATGACTTTCGGCGGGTGCTGTCGTTTCATATCATCAGCCAGATCGGATACATGATTATGGGCCTGGCGCTCTACACGCCGCTGGCGCTGGTGGGAGCGGTGTTCTACATCATCCACCACATCATTGTAAAAGCGAACCTGTTCCTGGTAAGTGGAGTAGCCAACCGGCTCAACGGCTCCTTTAGCCTGAAGAAGCTGAACGGACTCTACGCCTACCATCCGGGCTTGGCGATCTTGTTTTTGATTCCCGCGTTCTCGCTGGCCGGATTTCCCCCGCTTTCGGGCTTCTGGGCTAAGCTTGTGCTCGCTAAAGCCGGGATTGAAGCCGGGGCGTATGGCATTGTGGCCGTGGCGGTGGCCGTGGGGCTCTTTACCATGTTCTCAATGACGAAGATCTGGGTGAAAGCCTTCCTGCCCGGCGGGGGCAAACCCGACGAAGCCTCCGACAATACCAACAATGAGGCCCCCGAACGTGCCTCCATGACGCTTGGCACCCGCCTGATGTACGTGCCCATTGCCGCGCTGGCAGCGGTCACCATCCTGATTAGCGTATTTGCCGGGCCGGTCTTTGACCTCGCCGAGCAATCCGCCGACGAACTCTCCGACTCCTCTGCCTACATCGAAGCTGTCTTAGGTCATGAAGAATCTACTGCTGACCCTTATACTCGCCTTGATTTGGACGGCCGTTCAGGGGGCGTTCACACTCATTAATTTCCTGGTCGGATTTGCGCTGGGCTATGTGGTGTTGCTGATGCTGCGTCCGCTCGTGGGCGAAGCCGGGTACGATGCGCGCCTGTGGTATCAGATCGCGCTGGTCGGGTTCTTCGTGAAGGAACTCGTCAAGTCGAGCATTCGCGTGGCGTGGGAGGTCATTACGCCAGGTCATCATATGCACGCCGGGATTCTGGCCGTGCCGCTCGATTTAAAGTCGGATCTCGGCATCACCCTGCTCGCTAACCTGATTTCGCTCACCCCGGGCACGCTCAGCCTCGACATCTCCGACGACAAGGACCACCTCTTCATCCACGCGATGTATATCGACAACAGCCCGGAGGAAGATGTGCAGCACATTAAGAACACATTTGAGCGGCGCATTATGCTGGCGCTGGGCAAGCCCGGGCACGTAAGCTCCATTGCCGACCGAGCCCAGCCGCAGTCTCTGTAACAGGTTACATATACACTGTTTGTGGGATGCAGAAGCATGGTGCACCACCCTCATATCTACTGGTACTGGAGCACCCTGGCTGAAGGGCAACAGGCTCTTCTGGATCCGCAGGAACGCGCCCGGTGCCACACGTTCGGCAGCGCAGATCGCCGTCGTTGCTTCGTGGCTGGGCGCACTGCCCTCAAAACACTGGTGGCACGCCACACCAGACAGGCGCCCGGGGCCGTGCGGGTGCATGTGGCCGACAGTGGCAGTCTCTCAATTGATGGCCCGCTGCACGTTTCGCTGGCGCACTCGGATGCTTGGGCAGTGGCTGTGCTGGCGCCGGTGCCTATTGGCATCGACCTGGAGCAGATTCAGCCTCGCGATGCGGCAGTGGCGCGCTTCCTGTTTGCTCCCGAGGAGCGCCACACGCTCCATGCGCTTCCGGGCACCGAATCCGAGCGGCTGGTGCTGGCGTGGACGCTCAAGGAGGCGGTGCTGAAAGCCCGCCAGAGCGGATTCCGGTGCTCGCCCAAACATATCCAGCTTGAGGTGGATGCGGAGGCGCAGACGGCCCGTGCCATTGTAACGCGCACCACGCCGCATGACCGCTGGCAGCTCGTCTTTGGGCGTCGCCATGGCTCCTGGTGGGCGTGGGCTGTGCCTGCGGCGAATCCAGAATCCGATCTGGAATAATGAGGGCGGCATGGGCTCTTTCTGCAATTCTTATCCTGGCACACGTTAAAGTCATTGAGCACCACGTCTCAGGCCCTGTGTGGCCGGTTTGACACCCGTCTGACATGCGTTTGACACGCTCACGCAACAGATTGACACGCTCATATAACGCAATGAACGGGCCCGTTGGGTAGCATGAAACCGTATCCGTCCCGCTCGGCGGGGCGCTTTGGCTGAACATGTGACTCACCCCCCAATCTGTCATGGCTACCGACCGGCTCCCTCGCGACCTGACTCATTTCTTACGGACTCATTTCTTCAGATGGCCTGCCTGCCTAACGCGCACGGGCCTGACCCGGTATAGGAAGATACTGAATTGTATCTCTCGGCAGAAAGAATGGTTTACCCAGTTACAAAACACGCTTTCCAAAAAATCAAGAAGAGCACAATACCTAGCTTATTCCGAGTATCAATACTATAAGCAACACGCATTACACACATATTCTGGTGTACGAAAATCTACTAAGAGTAATGATGAAAACGACCAGATCATCGTAGATACTGCAAAACAAATCAAGCAAAACAGATACTCAGATCTCTACTTGCTCACCGCTGACAGAGGAGTTAAAGATCGTTGTGATGAAGCAGATGTAAATTGCATATTATTAAAAATACCACGAACACTAGTCACCACAACATGTAGTTTTAATCAATTCAACGATCTCATCAGTGCACTTTC
>NZ_JAWOAR010000271.1:0-7962 GCF_046498435.1 Longimonas sp.
CTGATCCGGGATCTTTTGTGATCTTCCATGGCAATCACTCGCCCGCGCAACCCAACCATTGACGTGTGACACAGCACTATTGCCGTGTCACAGATGATTCATGGGGTAACGCATGGACTCCCATTTTATAGTCATCCAGATCCTGAATCGAGTTCAGGACAGGCAAGGCGCCCCTGGCGCCGCTGATCCGGAGCCCAGCGAAGCGAGGGCCGAAGGTCATGCCTGTGGTGCGCACGAAGTAATCCATTCGCCGGTTGAGGGCGAACTCACTCCGCTAATACATCCCTCCATTGGGGCATGGATCCCAGATCGTCGCTCCGCTCCGTCTGGGATGACGGTGTGGGGGCATAAACAAGCATTTCTGCATGTTCAACAGCGATCATATGTATAGCACAACGCATTCTGAGAGAGGTGCGCCTCTACCCCAAGATTGACCTGTGACACAGCACTACCGCGCAGAACGAGGCCAGAGCGACCGCGTGGCCGACGCCTTACGACGCTCGGGCGAACGCGCATCGCGCATGTGGTACGTCAGATCATCAGGCAACGGGCGGTGCAGCACCCGATCATGACAAAAGCGGATCGCCTCTTCGGCCTCGGTGCAGGTGTCCTTCGTGGTAACAAACGACAGAAACGCCGCTGCATGGTTTGCATCCAACCGATAGAGCGGCTTCGAGTCATAGAACCGCAGGTATCGGTCGATCCAGTACATCGTACGCGGCTCGCGGTGCAGTGGATATCGGCTCACGCGGTACAGCGCACGTGCCTGACGCATCAACGCGGGATGATGGCGGATGATGGAGGTTACCGTACGAAGCACTTGCGCAGCCCGCGAGGTGCCTTGCGGTAGGGAATCTTCAATCGTCATAGATTCGTTGGGATAAGCGCTATGCTCAAGCCTGGCCCCTTCAACTGGCCGCATTGCGCCGATGCACAGATAAACAGATAACACGCAGGGAGTACACATCGATGCAAGTTTCCCTTGCATGTTAATTGGAGGATGCGTGAGGGATACGCAGCTTGCAACATAGTAGGCAGGCCTCATTGTCATCCTGCTTTTTGTGTAGCACCTACTATGCGCCAAGAACCAATCCTCACCTTCACCATTGGCGCACCCTCGAATCTCTCACTCAACTGGCACTTCGCCATGCCCACGTTTACCCCGCTCGGCACCGCCTCGGCTGTGCCGGCCCACGGACGCCATCTCTCAGCGGCCCTGCTTACGCATCATGGACGCCATATCCTGTTCGACTGCGGCGAGGGCACACAGTATCGCCTGCACGCCGTGGAGGCTTCAGCAGCACGCATCAATGTGATTGCGATTACGCATCTGCATGGCGACCATTGCTACGGACTGCCGGGCCTGCTCTCGTCCATGGCGTTGCAACAGCGCACCAACCCGCTCACGTGCATCGGTCCGCCGGGGCTAAAGGCCTGGCTCGCGGCCACACCCGGCGCAAGTCCTGCCGAATTGCCGTTCGCGTGCACCATCTGCGAGATGATACCGCCGCCCGCCTGCACCACTGTGTGGCGCGGACGCCATGCCTGGCTCGAAGCTCGCGCCCTGGACCATCGCGTGCCGGTGATGGGCTATCGGTGGACCACCTACACCCGCACGGGTCCGCTGGACGTGGAGCGCGCCCGGGCCCTGGGGGTGTCGCATCCGCCGGACTTTGGGCGCCTGAAGGAAGGCACGCCTGTCACCACCGACGACGGCACCCGCGTGCGACCTGATGATGTGGTGGGACCGCCGCAACCCGGCGTGTCGTGCGCGTACATCACGGATACGCGTCCCGGCCCCGGTAGCCGCGCCCTGGCGCAGCGGGCGCACCTGGCGTATCATGATGCGACGTTTGGGTCCGAGCATGCGGCCCGTGCCACCGAGACCGGGCACAGCACCGCTGCGGAAGCAGCGCAGATCGCCCGCACATCCGGCACCCACCGCCTGCTCTTGGGACATCTGAGTGCGCGATATGAGGACTGGACACCGCTCGAAGCCGAGGCCCGGCGCATCCACCCGAATACCGAAGGAGCCCGCGAAGGCCATGCGTATCCGATTGGACCTGCCAACTGAAACGCGGCTCCAGCATCCGTAACGGCGCTGTGATTGCCGTGTGGAGGCGCAACCCTATGTTGGAGACATGAGTTAAGGCTACGTTGCACACATAAATGCTATTTGTGTGTTGCGCTTCATAGATCTGGAATTATTCTGCTGGCTTGTGGCTGCTGCTTCTACCAACACCACCAATGGCGCGTCTCAACGCGACGGCGACGACGCTGCTCAGGGCGACGAATCGAGCAAGGAAGCCAACCTGTCGGATGCCCGCGAGGCGTACAAGGGCGACGATGAGGACGACACCCCAAGCGGGTTCGAGCAGATGGAGAGCCGCCTGGTGGGGCGCATTGGGAAATACCTGAAGCCGTATGCGGGCTGGGTGGCGCTGGCGCTGGGCATTACGTTCATCGCATCGATGCTGGGTCCGCTACGTCCGCTGCTCATTCAGCTGGCCATTGACCAGTATATTGTGGGGGGAAGCGCTGCGCCCGACGGCCTGCAAGGCTGGATCGTGGCACAAGCCGAGGCGCTGGGCACGTGGGGCGTAACCGGCTTGCAGGCGATTGTGCTCTTTCTGGTCGTGGCGCTGATGACCGAGGGCTTGTTTGCGTTCATCAAGAACTACATGACGCAGTGGATTGGCCAGCGTGCCATCTATGACTTGCGCACCACGGTCTTCGACTTTGTGCTGCGCCAGCCGCTCAAGTTTTTCGACCGCACGCCGGTGGGCCGCCTCATCACCCGCACCACCAGCGATGTGGAGGCGCTGAGCGACGTGCTCTCTTCGGGCGTGGTCGTGATTCTGGGCGACCTCTTCCGCCTCGTGTTCATCACGTACTTCATGTTCACGATCAACCCCACGCTGGCCATCGTGACGCTGACGGTGATGCCGCTCATGGTGTGGGTCACGTTCTGGTTTCGGAACCATGTGCGCACGCACTACCGCGAAACCCGCAAGCAGATCTCGCGCCTCAACTCTTTCATTCAGGAGCATGTTACGGGCATCACCATCGTGCAGCTCTTTGGTCGCGAGGACGAGGAGATGCGCCGCTTCAAGCAGATCAACAATGACCACCGCGACGCGCAGATCCAAACCATCTTCTACTTTGCAATCTTCTGGCCTGCGGTGCAGATCATTGCCGATGTGGCCGTGGGCGCGGTGCTCTGGTTTGGCGGCCTGCAAGCCATGACGAGTTCGGCCCTCACGCTGGGCGTGCTCATTGCGTTCATCCAGTACGCGCGCCAGTTCTTCGAGCCGATTCGCGAGCTCTCGAATCAGTACAACACGCTGCAGCGCGCTATGGCTGGAGCCGAGCGCATCTTTGGACTGCTCGACGACGATTATTCGCTTGCGGAGCCGGATACGCCGGTGAAGCTGGATGCGCTGAAGGGGCGCATTCGCTTTGAAAATGTGTGGTTCACCTACGAAAATCTCGACCGCGTTGACGATCCGGCCGCCCACAACAACGTTGAGTGGATTCTGAAAGACATCTCGTTCACCATCGATCCCGGCGAAACCGCGGCCCTCGTTGGCGCCACCGGCGCTGGCAAGTCCACCGTAATGAACGTGCTCCTGCGCTTCTACGACATTCAGCACGGACGCATTCTGGTGGATGGCGTGGACATCCGCGATCTGCGCCTGCAAGACCTGCGCCGCCACATCGGGCTGGTGCTGCAAGATGTGTTCTTGTTCTCGGGCACGGTGGAGCGGAACCTGACGCTGGGCAACGACGAGATCTCGGAGGAGGCCATCCGCGAGGCCGTGCGCATGGTGCAGGCGGATCGATTCATCGACCAGCTGCCCGAGGGCTTCCAGCAAGACGTGAAAGAGCGCGGCGCTTCGCTCTCGCATGGGCAGCGTCAGCTCTTGGCGTTCGTGCGCGCGCTGCTCTACCGCCCCGACGTGCTCGTACTCGACGAGGCCACTTCCAGCGTAGACACCGAGACCGAGGCGCTCATCCAACGCGCGCTGGAGGCCCTCACCGAAGACCGCACCACACTGGCCGTGGCCCACCGCCTCTCCACCATCCGCGACGCCGACCAGATTCTGGTGATGCACAAGGGCGAGATCCGCGAGCGCGGTACGCACGATGAACTACTCCAGCTCGACGGCCTCTACCGCCGTCTCTACGATATGCAATACCGCGAGCAAGAGCCCGCCGTGGCTGAGGCGCGATAGGGAGCGGCTCCCAGGTGCGAACGTCTCCGTCGGTGCTGGCGAGGGCGAACGGGGGACCGTTCGCCCCAGGACCCATTTTCGTGCACAGACCTCGTGTAGGGACACGGCGCGCCGTGTCCCTACCCACGCATCTCGGCTCGTTCGTCGACCACGACCGTCTCAGTACGTGTCCGGGACGTAGTACTCGGTGAGCACGTAGTCGATATCTCCGGCCTCGTTCGTCTGTGTGCGCAGCGTGAGAAAGCCGCGATCGGTGTGTCCAAGAATGGGATCATCCGTTTCGAACGCCTCTTCAGAAAGCGAGAGCGACTGGCAGGCGTCCTGCTCTCCATCAGCATTAAGGAGATGAACGTGTAGCCGACGCGTGTTCGTGGCAAGACCTCCAACATCAAACGTGCCTCCACCGTCCGCTTGGTTATCAACCGCCTCTGAAAAAGAGCGCTCGTACTCCAGCACGCCATGCTGCAGCACAGCCAGAATTAGGCCTCCACCTACGGCGTGTATCGAAGAGAAGCGGCTGCTCTTAAATGCCTGCTCAGACGCCCCCAAAATGTCGCTGTTGATGTCTTCCAGAGTTTGGTAATCTTGGACGGCATCGGTGTTAAATGCATTGTCGTTGATGTCTACGGTGGACGTTGCGCCCGTATCTGTGTTGTGCACATGCATGATGGGCTCAGCAGGCGAAGCGTACAGAAGCCGCTGCTGCGCCGTGTCGTATGCGATGGGACTGGACCCGTCGAGGAGACTCAGCGGAAAGTGTGCTTCGGGAGCCTGCCCGAGTTGTATGCTTGCGTTACCCCGGTCTTGTCGAGCATACGCGGCAATGTAATCCTCTCTGAGACCGCCTCCATGATAAGCAAACAGGGTGTCTCCCTGCAGGGTAAAGTTCGAAAAGTTGCGGCTTATACCGGTCCACTCCTGCAGCGCCTGCCCATCTTGATCAAAGGTTATGAGCTTGCGGTTGCCCCGATCCCAAACGGCCAATCTATCGCCGTCGAAACGAAGGACGAGCGGCCCCTGATACTCGAACGGCCCTTGCCCCACCCGTCCAATGTCCTGGCGAAACTGCCCCTCCGCATCCAACAAGACGACGTTGGGATCCGCTGTCGCCACAGCCATCCCCTGCGCCGGGTGCAGCGCCGCGCTCTCTATGTTGCCCAGGAGCTGGGTGTCTTGATCCAGTACCCACTGCCGGGTTTCAAGAAATGCATCTTGGCATTGGCTCTGTGCCGGACTCGCGAAAGCACACAGCATGACTGTCAATAGAAATAGATGTCTCATTTTGATCTCATGTAGTTTCGATTTGAAAATGCAATAGTAGTGTCGTGTCACAGGTTAATGTTTGGGTTGAACCAAGATAGATACGCGTGCCGTGCCGTCCCGAAAAGTTCTTGCCAACGGCCAAGGAGATGGTTCGACTGCGCTCACCATGACAGGCTTCGTGGGGGCTGATGCCAGGGCAACCATCAAAATGAGGGTTGACAGGGCAGTAGTATAAGTAACTCGTCTCTCACTTGCATATTTATTAAGATGTCCAACTCTCTCCTACCCACGCATCTCTGCTCGCTCATCGCTAACCACCTCGCTATGCTCTGCAAGTCCGTCAGGCACGGCTCCTTCTGCGATAGATGTGGGAGCGAGCCGCGGCGCGGCATCCCGGCGCGGACGCAGGGTCTGCCGGAAGAATACGTCGGGGTAGACCTCGGGGATGGCCAGCACACCCAGCGCCACGCGCAGCGTCTCCACCTTCAATCCAGGCTGCATGAGGGTGCGCAACAACTCGTGGGCGACCGGCGACAGGGCGCTGCGGGTGCGCATTGGTGCATGCAGCAGACGGCTGTCGCGCAGCACCGCGCCCGAGCAGGCGTCGACGACCTGCACGGTGATACGCTGGCACGTCTTGGCGCCGAGTGCGCTCACCGCCTGGCTGAGCAACCGCGCCAGGGCGGGCTGCACCTGCTCCCAGTAGACGGCGGGCGTATCCCAGTGCAGCGCCCGCCGTACCGTGTCGGGCGCGGTGTAGAGCGGCACCGGCGCCCGGTCCACACGCGACGGATGCAGCAGCCGGTGCAGCCGCTTTCCCTGCGTTCCAAACTCCGCCTGCAACCGCCGCCGCGACACGTCTTGCAGCGGCTCCAGCCGGTCGTATCCGGCGTCTTTCAGGTGCTCAATCATCGACAGCGGGTAGTCCAGGCGCAGCAGATGTTCGATGCGCAGTTCGCACACCAGCGCGGTGATGTCGCGGTGCGTAAGGCGTTGCATCGTGCCGGGCCGTGCACACAGCGCACCGAGACGCGCTGCCGGACGGTCGGGGGCCCACGCAGCTTGAACGCCTGTTGCCTCCAAGAAGTCGCTCAACGCCTCCGCATCCACCAGGTCGAAGTAGAGCAGCCCCGTATCCACCGACTCAATGCGCGGCGTGTAGGCATTCAGGCGCTGCATCACATCGACCCAGACAGCCGCTTCGGCGCGCCGGTCGCGTTCACGTATGCAGACGGCGGTATCTTCGGCTTCTGCCCGCGTCGTGCCCGATGCAACGCCTGCCTGCTGCGCGGCCTGGGTGGACGCCAGCACGCGGTCTTTGCTGACTACCGCCAGGCCCGCCTCGGGCGCTGTGTTGTGCTGCTTATCCAGATACTGAAGCGCCCACGCCGGGTAGTCGGGGATGTACAGGCAACCAATCATGCGAATAGGCCAGTTATGAGGAGAAGGTGAGTTCGCGCAACGTGCCCTACACGCGGCGCATGTCGAGCACAGCCACCACCACGCCCTGAATGCGCACGCGCTCGGCGGGGTACTGCATGGGTGGGTAGGCGCTGTTCTGCGGAACGAGGTGTACGGTGTTGCCCTCGAACCGGACGGTCTTGAGCGTGCCGCCATCGCCATCCACCCACACGGCGCAGATGTCGCCACTGGTAGCTTCTTGCGTAGAGCGCACCACCACGAGCGCACCCTCGGCCAGCCCAGCGTCGATCATCGAATCGCCGTCTACGCGGAGGAAATAGTCGCCCGGTTTTAGGGAAACGGGCACCAGGTCTTCCAGCCCCGCGACGGTGTCGAGGTGCTCGCCTGCCACATCCGACAGCGGCCCGGCGGGAATGCGCCCGAGCACCATCCAGGCATCGTCGACCAGGTGGCGCGCCTTGTCGGTTAGCGAGAGGCGCAGCGGACCGCGCGTCCCGGAGCGCTCGCGCACCAGATAGCCTTTCTTTTCGATCCACCGTAATTGCTCGTAGGCGGTTGCGTGCGAACTCCACCCAAAGTGGTCAGCGATTTCGGTGCCCGTGGGCGGACGGTCGTACGTTTCCATATGATCGGCAATAAACGTCACGATCTGCTCCTGACGCTTTGTGAGCGCGCTCATACGCTGGGGGTGGAAGTCGGGGGAACGACGAAACCATGCGGGGCAGCATGCGCCTGGTGGTGTACGCTGCGGGCCACCGTCATTGGTTACGGTGGTATGATATAAAGCAGCAGCGACGTATGCAAGTCCCCATCTGCCGAAGTTGCCTATGCCCAGGCATCCCCCAACAAAAAAAGCCCGCCCCGTGGGGCCGGCTTCGTTCCACTTCGGCGTACCAATGTGACTGGAGCGGGCTACGCAGGCAGTGCCTCGCGCATCGGGCGGGAGAAGGAGAATGGAAGATCACCATCCGGGTCTTCAGGGACATGGGTATCGCCTTTGCTGCCGCCTTGACAGGCCTGTACATTCTTCTGGTCATCCAGT